>JAZQQT010000083.1:0-11830 GCA_045629205.1 Eubacteriales bacterium | reverse complement strand
AAATTATATAATATGCAGATAAAATTATTAACTGAACCTTGGACTGAGCAATTACGCCAAGAAGTATTGAAAATTCGTGATGAATATGTTGAAATAATACCTCGATCGAAAATTGTTGATTAATAGTGTCTGAGAGACCCGCAGTATCGCGGGAGCGCGGTTTCACCGGACAAAGATTTAACTTTTTAACTTTACGCCTATTGGCAAATAAAGTTAAATATGATAAAATAATGCCAGAATAATCGGAGGTGTTTCTTGTGAACATTCAGGAACTTAAAGATAGAATATCCGAATTACCGAGCGGCGGCATTACTGTAAAAAAGATTAAAAACAAGAATTCAGGCGTGGTATATGAGTATCATGTTTATCAGTGGAGAGAAGGCGGAAAACAGAAATCTCGTTATCTTCATGAGAATGAAATTGATAGTTTATCGGTATTGATAGAGGAACGCAAGAGACTTGAAGCAGAACTTGCGGAAGCAGAGAGTTACGTTCAGCCAATGAATGATGAATATTTTACTGAGATTAAGACAGGGGAGTCTCTCAAAAATGCCATCCAAAGCGTTCTGACTTTCAAAAAGCGTGAAATATTTCAGCAGCTTGAGGCGTTTGTATTCGGGAATGAATATAATCGGGTATTTATTGTTTATGGTCTTCGCCGGACAGGGAAGACCACAATGATGAAGCAGGTTATTTCGGAAATGAATCCGGAACAGTTCAGAAAGGCTGCTTATATTCAGATCAGTCCTTCGAATGATTTGGGACAGTTGAACCGGGATTTACAGAAGCTTGAGAAACTTGGCTTCCGTTATATCTTTATAGATGAAGTGACGCTGATGGATGACTTTATCGAAGGCGCAGCGCTGCTCTCCGATATCTATGCTGCTTCCGGCATGAAAATTGTACTGTCCGGAACCGATTCACTTGGCTTTTGGATTTCCAAATCCAATCAGCTCTACGACAGATGTTATCTTCTTCACTCGACGTTTATCTCTTACCGTGAGTTTGAAAATGTTCTTGGCGTAAAAGGCATAGATTCATATATTCAGTTCGGCGGAACTATGAGCATGAGCGGAATGCACTATAACACTTTTGCAGACAAATCCGGAACAGATGAATATATTGACAGTGCCATTGCTCATAACATTCAGCATTCTCTGAAATGCTATCAGGATGAAGGACATTTTCGTCACCTGTATTCTCTTTATGAGAACGGTGAATTGACAAGTGCAATCAACAGGGTTGTGGAAGATATAAACCATCGGTTTACTGTTCAGGTTCTGACGCGGGAGTTCAAATCGGGGGATCTTGCACTTTCGGCAAGAAACCTCCGAAAAGACAATAACGTTCTTGACCTTATAGATCGGGATGCGGTAACGGTTCGTTTGAAAGAAATACTTGAAATAAAAAACAAATCAGAACAAACGGTTAAGATAGACAAGGTTCACGAAACAGAAATAAAAGAATACCTTACGGCACTTGACCTAATCAAGGACATTCGTATTGCTGATATTGAACATTATGGAAAATATGAATTAAGAACTGCGTTTATTCAGGCAGGTATTCGTTATTCTCAGGCAAAATCTTTAGTCGATGTTCTTATGCGTGATAATGTGTTTTCATCGCTCTCATTCAGTGAAAGAAAATATGTCACTGAAAGAATTCTGAATGAAATAAAAGGCAGAATGCTGGAAGACATTGTCTTGATAGAAACCGCTATGGCAAATCCTGATAAAGAAGTATTCAAGCTTCAGTTCGCTGACGGGGAATACGATATGGTCGTCTTTGACAGTAAAAATGGTGGCTGTAGTGTCTATGAAATCAAGTACAGTACGGTTGTTGAACCGAATCAATACAGACATCTGGATAACAAGGAAAAAGTCGAAAAAACATCATTCCGCTACGGAGACATTGAAGGTAAATATGTTTTGTATCGTGGTATAACACAAGACATTGGAGATATAAAATACGTAAATGTTGAAGAGTATCTCAATAGTCTGTTCAGTTTAGAATGATAAAAATATATCATTACCGGTTCGTCTGGTGGTTGCTTCTTGTCAAATAGTATCAGGGTATATAAGTGCTTTGAAAAAATAGTGGAAGAGGCATACGACAGTTCCGACAATGCGGACTGTCCAATGATGAACCGTGAAAAGGTGCTCGATTCGTATCTGCGGGAAGTCAAGAACAATTACGACTATTGTTGTTTCCGGTCACGGACTGATTCAGGAAAGAAACATCACGACCGGCGAAACGGTTGAATTCGAGGTCAGCGGCGATAAGATCGAAGCGATCCACATGATTCCCGGTTGGACGCATAACATTCACGGAGAAAGTGCTGGAACTGTATTTGCGCAGCTTGCGTTGGCGCATACCTACGGGACCGGAAAACTCGATAGCTGCCGTAATGCGGCAAAAGCTGTATCCGAATTGCTTTACGGAATAAAAATCGACCATTACGTCTCCTTCACCATGGATACGGTTGCTGCTGTAAATGATATGGTCGGCGGTGTGACCGTCACGATAACCGATGATATGACATCGGTTTCTCCGCAGATGTATAAGGGCGCTACCGTAACGTTGCAGGGTGATATGGCATTGTCGTATGTCCGCGCTCGTGGTTCTCTTGCTGACAGCAGTAACCTTAAACGTATGGAACGTCAACGTCTGTATGTTAAAGAACTTGTAGGAAAACTGTCCGAAAAGATCAAGACCGATGAATATTTTTTGCGTGAATTGTTTAACGGTGTGTCATCATATATCACATCCGATTGCACTGTAAATCAGATTATACGACTCAGCGAGGGATGGGAAGAACTTACCGATTGGGAATTAAAGACGATCGACGGCGAGGCGATCGTCGGTGATGAATTTATGGAATTTTATCCGAACGAAGAGGCGCTTAAAGAACTTGTTCTGGATTCGTTTTATGTTCCTCTGGATGAGTGATTTTTAATCGAACAATAATTTACTGTAATAACATAAAATCTCCTATGACGAACAAATCATAGGAGATTTTTATAGTTTAGTTTAAATCGGAAATTCAATTACTTTCTTCTTTCAGAACGATTTCTTTCCCGAGATCGGTCGCGTTTCCTTCAAACCAGATCAGGTCATACGGCTTGTTTTTCAGCTTCAGTTTTTGTCTTATTCTGTGGATCCAGTATCGTGTATTCGAAGCAATGAAAACAAGAAACATCGCAAACGGACCGAGAATTGCGTTTTGGTAACTGTGCCCGAGTTCATGAGAGCATATTTGAAAAACGCTTGAGTTTCTGCATTTTATCGCCGCAAGTCCGAGTATTACTCCTCCCCAGTTTTTACCTGCTTCAAAATACCATATTCCGTGGTATTTTCTTGGTTTATGCCCTGTTATCATCATAAAAACCGATACAATCAGCCCACCGATTACCGGGAGAATACCCCATGTGAAATTCAGAAAATAGTATAATGCTTTATGTCTTGACAGATACATTCCGCCCCTGTAACAAAGCTTATACATGAATTTACCGTATTTTGTTCTGTTAAACTCGGTATTCTGCATTTCAGAATCCGAAATATTTTTCGGCATTGTAATAGCAAATATTCGCAATTATTTCGCCGAGCATTTTTTCGTCATTCGGATATTCGCCGTCATCGACCCATTTGCCGATAAGATCGCAGAGAATACGTCTGAAATATTCATGCCGTGGATAAGAAACAAAGCTTCTCGAATCTGTCAGCATACCAACAAACCCCGAAAGCATCCCGAGATTTGCAAGATCGGTCATCTGTTTTCTCATACCGTCCGCGTGATCGTTAAACCACCACGCGCTTCCGAACTGTATTCTCCCTTTTACCGGAGCTTTTTGGAAGTTGCCTATCATGGTTCCGAGAACGTAATTATCCTTGGGATTAAGTGTATAAAGGATTGTTTTAGGAAGAATATCTTTTTCTTCAAGGCTATTCAGAAATCCCGAAAGCGGTTCAGCAATGTTCAGGTCGTTTATCGAATCGTATCCTGCGTCCGGACCTATAGCTCTGAACATCGGACCGTTATTGTTTCTGAGGGCCCCGATATGCAGCTGCATTGTCCATCCGTATTTTGCGTATTGGGCAGCGCAAAGCGACAGAATTTCGGTTTTGTAAACAGCTGCTTCGTCTGCACTTATTTTTTCTCCGTTGATGGATTTATTGAAGACTTTTTCGGCATCTCCGAATGCGCAGGGAATATACTCAAGTGAATGGTCCGAAAGTTTACATCCGTTATCGTTGAAAAATTCAGCTCTTTCCGCGATGAATTTTTTTACATCATCAAAGGTCCTGATCCCGTTTTGGATGACATAATCGGCAAAAGATGTCTTATCTATGTTGATAAGCTTGTCGGGACGGAAAGTGGGAAGTACCTTCGTTCTGAAACCGTCTGCTTTGATTTTTTTGTGATACCTTAGGTCATCGGCGGGATCGTCTGTTGTGCATATTACTTTTACGTTGGACGATTCAATCAGTCCTTTGGCCGAAAATTTGTCTTGAGCAAGTATGGTATTGCACTTGTTCCATATTTCTTCGGCGTTTTCCGGACATAACGCCTCCTCTATTCCGAAATATCTTTTCAGTTCGAGATGTGTCCAATGATAAATCGGATTTCCCAACAGATATGGCATCATTTCTGCGAATTTTAAAAATTTATCGTGGTATGATGCATCGCCCGTGATGTATTTTTCTTCTATTCCGAATGTTCTCATTTGACGCCATTTGTAATGGTCGCCTCCGAGAAAAAGTTCTCCCACATTCTCAAATCGGTAATTCTCCGCAATCTGAGCAGGGGAGAGATGGCAGTGATAATCTATTATCGGTAGATTTTCAGCGTATTTGTGGTAAAGTATTTTTGATGTTTGTCCGTGAAGCATAAAGTCATAATTTATTACTGTATTCATTTTTTTATCCTGCCGTATATTAAATTTATTATTTCATCAGCCACGTCGTTCAAATTACCGTGAACGTATATTTCCGTGTCACAGATCTCATTGTTTCTGTATTCGTAATCAAGCGCGACTATTCGTTTTACCTTGTCGTCATTCGGTATGTTTCGTCCTATGATGTCCGAAATAACCTCGTCTTTATCTCTGTTGAGAAAAACCGTTATCGCTTTTGTTTTATAATGATTTTTTATTGTCAGCGCGCCGCAGATGTCGATAGGCATGACGGCGCATTTCCCTTCGTTAACGATTCTGTCTATCTCATTCCGGGATGTCCCGAAATGATAACCTCCGTAAACAGTTGTTTCGAGAAAAGCTCCCCGTTCTTTTTCGTATAAGAAATCATTTTCGTTAACAAAACTGTAGGCATCGTTTGACTCACCTTCATTTTTCGGGCGTGTCGTTGTCGTTTTCGCTTTTGCAAATCTTTTGTCTTTTTCCAGAATGTTTGCAATTTCATTTTTTCCGGAACCTGTAGGCCCGACAAGACAGATAACTCCGCCTTTTAAAAGATTCGGAGTTGTTTCTGCAAACGAACTTTTGACCATTTTACAGAAGTGAAGGAAATCATCATAGGAATTTACAGAGAGCAGCCCCGAAAGATTAACGTTCCACGGTTTTCTGAACAGAACAGGGTATGCCGCTCGTGAATTCGATATGTTATGGGCGCCGTCATCAAGAAGAATATCCAGGGAAATTACGTCCTTCCGGGTCCCCATGATAATATTTTCCTGCGGTATTTCCGGAAAGTCTAACCGAAGACGTTCGGCTCTTGCCGTCATGCACTGAGGAGGAACGGCTGTTACGAAAAATACGTCGGCAATTTTGGAAAGCTCTTTTACAAATTTTTGCGCGCCGTTAAAAATAGGCTGTGTTTTTACAAACTCCGGGTCCGCATATAATTTTGTTCTTTCTGCATAACCTTTTCCTGTTGTGCCCCAGCCTTTTATTTCGTTAAGAGTTATCGGTTCGTTTTGCGGATTTTGGGCGTTGATTATCGACAGCGCATAGCTGTTGCAGTCGTAAAGAGTATCATCTACGTCAAGCCCTACTCGTAATCTGTATTTCCGCATATATTTCCTCCGATATGTTTTTAACTATTATATCATATTTAGCTCTCAGATTCAATAAGAAGAAATAAAAATACGGAGCGGTTTTCCGCTCCGAAAAAACATTTTTTGATTATCAGTCAACGAAAGGAACTTCTTCAACGTATGACACAGCAGTGATATGGGGGTTGATTCCGTTATACCAGTAAAGGAATCCCTCAAGATCGATAACGTCACCGATTTTGAGTTCTTTAACTGCTTTGTAAACGTCTGTGTCGGGTCCGCAGAGATAAGATTCAACGGTGAAAGTGTAAGTTGTGTCGTTAATAGAAACATTAAAATAAAGGTCGTCTCCTTCGGAACCGGCACCGTTAGGTCTGTAAAGCCATGCAACTTCGTTTCCGTCAGCATCTGTGGAAGCAGCTACGGTCATACCTTTGAAGGATACTTTTTTGTTCTGAGAATTAATGAGCTCATCGGAACCGAGAAGAGCGGTAACGTCAACTGCTTCGGCAATGTAGGAACCGGATTTGATTTCGTAAGTTGCATCTGTGATTTCTACTTCTCCGCCCCATTCGGATTTTGTTCCGGTTACAAGAAGCTTTGTTCCGGGAACCATTGCGTTGAAATCCTCTTCGGAGCAGGGCATATTATAAATGAAATATGCGCCTTCGGTATCCTGTGTATAGAATGTTGCCATTCCGACACCTTCATTATCCCACCAGTCCTGGCTACCCTGAACGTAAGTTTCAATTGTAACAGTGGAATCAATTTCTGCGGCAACAAATTCTGCATAAGTCATAACGCCTTCTGATTTAACAGCAGGATCATCTGTTGGCTCAACTGGATCTGTAGGATCCGTGGGTTTATCCGGGTTTGTAGGATCGTCCGGGTTTACTACGGGATCCTTGGGATCATCTTTGGGGTCTTCGGGCTTGTTGCATCCTGCGAATACAAAACAACCGATAACCATAACAAGAGCTAAAAATAAAGCTAATTTTTTCATATTTATTCTCCTTAAACGGTAATATGCAGAATTTTTTTCTGCGAAAACATAATACAACTAAACTTGTTAAAAATCAAGTCATTTAATAATTGTTTGAAAAATAGGACGATATTTATTACATATTCAATCTTCTTTTTTCGTTTTTATTATCGTAATCAATTCGTTTATGACCATCGCAATTCGGATAACAAAAAGTGTTACAAGAAGTAGTGCGGATTCGGCATGATACCTTTCTTCTACGCTGTCACGCTATTTATTTCGTTGTCTGTAATTTATAGCGTGAGATCATTTTTTTATATAGTTCGTCAAAGTATTCATCATCAACCGGCGGATTTTTCTTGTTGCGTGAATATTTGAGAACTTCTTCGATCATTTGACCGGCGGCTTGTCTGAGTGAAGCCGAACCGTTGAACACTTCGGTTACGAAGGTGTTATTGATGTTATCGATGACGAGTTTTGCGGCATCGATTTTAACGGCGTAGTGGTCAGCGTCTTCCCCTCTGCGGGAGAGATAATCCTTGTATTCGTCTGATTCCTGTGCTTTTGAGGTTACGGGGACGTATCCTTCTGTTGTGGAAAAGTCGATTTGTGTTTCGTTTGTCAGCAGGTATTGAGCAAACAGCCATGTTGCAAGAACCTCCTGTGAATCCTCTTTGTTGAAAATACAAAGCGACGGTCCCTGTGAAATCATTTGCGGATTGACTGTATCATATTGAGGAACCGGCAATACTGCCGTCTCAAATTCCCGTATATTTTCTTCTGGAATATCAGATTGCGGTGCATGTGAGCCTATCCATGTCGCGCCTGCAGTTGAATCTATTGCAAAAATACATTGTCCTGCATTAAAATAGTTGCCGGGATAACTGTCTCTTGCAAAGGTCGAGAAAGCCGCCGATTTTGCATGAGGATAAATTTCCGACAGTATGGATTTTGTCGTGTCGTTAAATATGAGAATATCTCCGTTTGCAGTGGAGTAGTCTCCGTTTTTCTGTTTGAGCATCTGGATCATCATATTATCAGTGGATTTATAGATGAACGGAATCAAAACGTTTTGACCGTTCAGCTTAAACGTTCCGTCTTCGTTCTTTTCCATTGCTTTTTCCGAAACTTCCCAAATGAAATCCCATGTCAGTATGTCCGGAAGAGTATATCCGAGTGCCTCGACCATATTAATGTTGACATAACATGCCTCCGATGAACGGACAAAAGGAATCGCGTAATAACTTCCATCAAATGAACATTCTTCAAGGAACTTTGGAATTATTTCTTCTTTTGTCGGTGCGTCAAACAGAACTTCACTGCCTCCGAGACCGTATTTTTCATTGTTTATCAGAGTATCAAGCGAAACGACCGTATTATTTCCCGTAAGATAAGTGGCAACATGATCGGGATAGGTTATACAGAGATTCGGGGTAGTCTGAGTCGCGATATTTGTTATAACGTCATTGTAAATCGTTTTATAATCCGTATACCATTTTATCTCAACGGTTATATTCGGATATATTGCCTCAAAATCCGATATGGCTTTTTGTATAATATTTTTTTGAGTAACGTTACTGTCGTTTTTTGCCCAGAACATTATTGCGTATTGTCTTTCGGTGTCAAAATCGTCCGGAACTTCAAAACCTGATGTTTTCACCGTCCCGTGACATCCGGTTATTAATGATACGCAAAGTGTCAGCAGTAAAGCAAATGATATGATTTTTTTCATCCTTTTGTTCCTCCTCTCGAAACGCCTTCCATGATTTTATTCCTGAATAAAAGAAATAGTATTATAAGCGGAACTGATATAACAACGACCGCAGCCATCATTGCCGGAATGTTTTCTCTTCCGAATCCGTTTTCACGCAACTCCTGAATACCGTTTGACACAAGAAAATAGTTTGCGTCGTCGGTTATGAGTCGCGGCCATACGTATGAATTCCAGCATTCGATAATTTTCAGAATGACGATGGTTACCATTGTCGGTTTGCAGATCGGAATAAGAACTTTAAACAGATATTTCAAATCGGAAGTGCCGTCAACTTTAGCGGCATAGTAAAGCGAATCGGGGACCTGTTCAAAGTTTTCTTTAAGAAGATAGATATAAAATACGGACGTTACCGACGGAAGGATAAGTCCCGCAAATGAGTTCCTCATTCCCCAGCTTGTTACGGTTACGAAGTTAGTGATAATAACGAGTTCGTTCGGTATCATCATCAGCGCAAGAAATCCTGTAAATACAAGATTCTTTCCTTTAAAGTCCATTCGTGCGAACGCGTATGCCGCCAGTGTGGTTACAAGTAGCATTATTGCGGTTGTCGCAAGCGTAAAAATAAGAGTGTTGAGAAAATATTTATCAAGCTGCACTTCGGTAAAAGCCGAAATGTAGTTCTCTATAGTCGGGGTAAGCGTAAAGAATTTCGGTATGTATTCGCTGTTATAAGCTCCGTATTCTTTTATCGATGTAAGTATCATCCAATAAAACGGGAAGAGAACGATCAGCGCCCAGACGGTCAGAAAAAAGTAAATAACCGTTTTGCCGATAATCGCGGAAGCTTTTGCTTGCTTTTCTATGTTAGCGTATGTTTGTTTGTTGTTCATTGCTTCCTCCGTCAATATTGCACATTCTTTTTGCTGATGATAAGATTGATACATGTAATCGTAAGAACAATGATAAAAAGAATTATCGCGGCAGCCGATGCGTAAGACGGATATCCGCCACTGTTGCCGTAAAGCATATCGTAAACATAACCGACTATCGTGTTCATTTCGGCAGCGTTAAGGTCAGTTCCGAACAGGGCGACGGCATCACTGTAAGATTTAAATGCTCCTATGAATCCGGTTATTACAAGATAGAAAATCATAGGTGAAATCATCGGCAGCGTGATCCGCCAGAAAATCCTTGATTTTGAGGTTCCGTCGATTTTCGCCGCGTTATAATAGTCTTCTTTAACAGATGCCAAAGCACTTGTAAGGATCAGTATCTTGAAGGGCAAAACCACCCATATTATATAAAAACAGAACACGAACATCTTTGCCCAGTATGGACCCTCAATAAAATCAATCGATTCTCCGCCGAAAATGTTGATCAGCAGATTTACGAGTCCGTCGGAATAAGGTGTTTTTTTGAAAAGTATCATAAATACAAGTCCGACGGCAAGAGTATTCGTTACATAGGGGAGAAAGTAAACTGTCTGAAAAAGATTTCTCAGCGGTTTGATTGAACTCAGCCCGAGTGATATGAGCAACGCAAGTCCGGTCGATACCGGGACTGTAATTATTACCATAATAAATGTGTTTTTAAGTGCCTGAAGAAAATCAGGGTCGCGAAGAACAAATGAATAATTTTCAAATCCTATTCCGGTAGATGTCTGCGAAACGAAATTGAAATTTTCTTCAAATGAATAAATAAAAACGTCAATGAGCGGATAAACCATAAAGAGTCCGAGAAAAATTATTGCGGGCAGAAGATATAACCACGCTTTATTATTCTTTTTATCCATAATCAGTTTATTTCCTTCCCTGATATTTTATGCTGTCGACCAGTGATTTTATTTTTGATACGTTCATATAAAGTGTATCCTCGCAGATATTCTTAGCGGCAAGTTCGTCAAGTATTTTTTTCTTTGAGTCTTTGTCAATAATAACCGTGTCGGAAAAATCCGAAATGTGTCCGCCTTCGTTAACGAGAATCTGTTCAAGAGGTATATCGTCTTTTCCCCAAAGAAGAAACATACCTTTTTGCATATACAGTCTGTCGAACTGCTGCGTTGCGTCTATAAATATCGGCATATCAACGCCTTCAATTTCGGTGTTTGATGCTCTGTCGGTATATTTTTGCAGCCACTCGTAAAGAAATTTATTGTTTCTGATGACCTGGCTCGAAAGTTTGTTCTTTTCGGTCAGCATTCTTTCGTATTTGCTTCTGTTAAAAATGAAAACCTTGCCGTCCTTGTCGTAATATTTTCCTCTCGGATGGTAGCATGCAAAAAACAGTGCCACATCGAAAGAATACGAAAAATCAAGCATCCTCGTCGGCAAAGTGAAATGCTGCGCGAATTCAATACAGGTGAGCTCGTCAAATCCGAACATTTTTTTCATTTCGTCAACGAATCTGAACATTTTGATGTCTGCGGTTGCGATGTTGTTTTCACGCAGCCCCGACGGGATAAGGATAAAATCTGCGTTTGCCTGACCTCTGAATGCAAACAAATCACCTCGTCCGTTCAGAAAATCGCTGTATTCGCCGTAAGTCGAGATCTTTTCGGCGCTCATTCAATGACCTCAAAATCAAGTTTTTCTTCTGTTTTTGCGTCGAAGATATGCATCTTGTTCGGCTTGATTTCATAGTGTATAGTTTGCTTTGATGTATCAATAACCATACCGGAATCTATAATCGATCGGATGGTCACGTTTTCACTGAATTCGTTTTTTGAAACCACGCTGATGTCGCGTCCCATTACTTCGATACCGTCAAGAATGCAGGACAAACGACCGTTTTCGCTCGGGATAAATCCCTCAGGTCTGATTCCTACATATACGTCTCGGTCTGATATACCGTTGATTTTCATTACGCAATCATTTCCGATATAAACATTTCCGTCGGCAATTTTACCCTTAAAAACATTGATAGGCGGTGTTCCGAGAAATTTCGCGACAAAGAGATTAACGGGCGTATCGTAAACCTCCTGTGGTTTTCCGCTTTGCTGTAAAAAACCGTTTTTCATAACAACTATAAGGTCGGAAATACTCATTGCTTCTTCCTGGTCATGCGTTACGAAAATCGTGGTGATTCCGGTTTCTTTTTGTATTCTTTTTATTTCTTCTCTTGTCTG
>JAZQQT010000082.1:0-2305 GCA_045629205.1 Eubacteriales bacterium | reverse complement strand
AAGATTGGAGAGCGGTTCGTCTAGTAAGAGAATTCTCGGCATTTTTACAAGTGCTCTGGCTATTGCGACACGCTGCTGTTGTCCGCCCGACATCTGAGCCGGTTTTCTGTCAAGGTAATCCGTGATCTGAACAAGCTTAGCAACTTGTTCCACACGTTTTTCCATTTCTTCTTTGGAAAGTTTTTCTTTTCCTTTAAGATTCTGAAGAGGGAAGAGTATATTCTGTTTAACCGTAAGATGCGGATAAAGAGCATAGTTTTGGAATACGAGTCCCACGCCTCTGTGTTCCGGAGGCAGATCCGTAACGTCATCTTCGCCGAAAAAGATTTTTCCGCTTGTCGGTGTCTGCAAACCGCATATAAGATTCAGCATTGTGCTTTTTCCGCATCCGGAAGGACCGAGTAAACCCATAAGTTTACCGTCCGGTACTTCAAATGAAAAATCACCTACGGCGGTTACCGGTCCCAATCCTTTTTTTCTGTTGGGAAACTGTTTTGTCAAATTCTGTAATACTACTTTCATAATCTGCTCCGTAATATTTTTCTGCTTGATATAATATCATATTTTTTTATTTCTTTCAATAGCTTCGGATATTTTTTATGTAAAGTAAAGCGGCTTTACATATTTATTTTTGATATCTTTCGGTCTTTTTTAACAATTTGCTGATATTATCATTTTATTAATGTTTTGCGGAGAAAGAAATGGCGGAAATTTCACAGGATAAAAAAGAACTTTTCGAATCAATGTCTGTCAACAAGGCTCTTGTCAAGATGACTGTTCCGACGATCATCAGTCAGCTTATAAATCTTGTTTATAATACGGTTGACACAATCTTTATCGGTCAGACGGGGGATGCGTATAAAACCGCTGCGGTCACTCTTGCGTTTACCGTATTTATGATGACCATAGCGTTTTCCAATCTTTTCGGCACAGGCGGAGGCAGTCTTATCGCTCGTTTGAGCGGTATGGGGGAAAATGACAGGGCCAAGGGCGTTTGTTCTTTCAGCTTTTACGGAGGAATTGCCGTTTCTGTTTTGTATTCTCTTATTATCGGCTTTTTTATGACGCCGATTCTCAACCTGCTCGGCGCGTCCGAAAATACGCTTGAGTTTGCCAGACAGTATGTTATTTACGTTGTGGTTATAGGTAATATCCCCGTAATTATGTCGGGCGTTTGTTCTCATCTTCTTCGCAATGCCGGTTATTCCGGTAAAGCAAGTATCGGTCTGTGTATCGGCGGTGTTCTGAATATGCTTCTCGATCCCTTGTTTATGTTTGTTCTTTTTCCGAAAGGACTCGAAATTGTCGGTGCCGCTGTCGCAACGCTTTTATCAAATATAGTTTCCTTTATTTATTTCATTGTCGTGATTCTGAAAACTTCACGCAATTCATCGTTGTCGATTTCGCTTAAAGATTTGAAATCCGTTTCGGCAGATGAAGTAAAAGAAGTCTTTAAAATCGGCATTCCTTCCGCAATACTTACCGGCCTTTTCGATATTGCAAACGTCTTTTTGAATATTCTCACCGCTGCTCACGGCGATATCGAACTTGCGGCAATGGGTATAGTTATGAAGGCGGAACGATTGCCGAATGCAATAAATATAGGTATATGCCACGGAATGCTTCCCATAGTTGCGTATAACTATGCGTCTGGCAATCATAAGAGGTTAAACGATTTTGTCAAAACCGCAAGAGTTTACGGTATCGTGGTATCTGTTCTCGCAATAATCTTCTTCGGTATTTTTTCTTCCGAAATATGCAGACTGTTTATGAGCACGTCGGGTGAGAGCGCGGAAATGGCGGCTTCGGTCATTGCTCTTGCCGCAGTATTTCTGCGTATAAGATGTATCGCTTCTCCTTTTCAGTTTATAAACTATAATACATCCTACTGTATGCAGGCTGTCGGTTACGGTTCCGGAACTCTTATTCATGCATGTTTCCGTGAACTTGTGTTCTATATACCTCTTATGTATCTTTTGGATTATCTTTTCGGCATGAACGGTCTGTCGGCTGCTCTCGTTGCCGGTGAATTTCTCGGCGGCGTATTTGCGCTCGTAATATTCGCCCGTTGGAAGAAAAAACACACTCGGGTGTTCTGATATTTTTACGGCTTTATCGCCAATTAAATCATCCCCTTATGGTTTTATACAATTCCATAAGGGGATTTTTGTAGTGCGCCCAGCGGGCGCATGTTTCAAGGGGTGAAAGTCCCCAATCCGCCCGACAGCGGGAAGGATATAGCCAAGAGCAAGGGTGTCCCGGGTAATCGGGAATCTGAAGGAAGCTGGAGGCAAATCACTGGCCT
>JAZQQT010000081.1:0-29669 GCA_045629205.1 Eubacteriales bacterium | reverse complement strand
TAAATATTCAAAAAGTAAATTTTTATGAACTTTTTTATTGACATTGTCTTTGTAATCTGTTATATTTATTTTAAAATATTATTATATATATGAAAACCATATGAAAAAAAACATTACGAAAATCATATCTGCATTTCTTGTATTACTGTTATGCGGATCATTCTTCACATCCTGCGTTCGGCAGAATAACAAACTTCCCGACATTGATGCCGACGGCGGTGAAATCAATTTCTACGGTGAACGGCTGTTGATGCAGGGCCGTTACTGGAATATATGGATGTATCCGGGACAATATTCGGGAAATGAACAGGCACAGGGCGCATCAAAGGCCGATTCGGCATCCGCCGACAGAAAAGCAAAACATATAAAAAAGCTCGAGACAGACCTGAATCTTAAAGTGGAATATAAAATTATCGAAGCCAACTCCGTTTTATCGGATGTTCTCGCAGGACACCGCACGGCGGACCTGCTGACGCTGTATCCGCATTATCTCTACGAGCATTACCGTTCGGGACTTCTGATGCCGTTTGAGGAACTCTCCGGCATAGATTCGGAAGATGAAAAATACGGTCCGGCAAAGCTCCTCGAACAGGTCACGTTCGGCGGTAAGCGTTACGGCGCATACTATTATCTGTGGGAATCTCCCCCGAATCTCAACGGTGTTCTTCTGACAAACGAAGATATTCTTTCCGCGTCGCCGGGAATCGTCCACCCGAGAGAACACATCGAAAACGGCAGTTGGGACTGGGAAACATTCCGTTCGATACTTTCGGCTCTCACCGTAACCGAAGACGGAGAAAAGAGATACGGACTCGGAGTGGTCAACGAAATACCAAGCGCCGCAACAAATCTCGCGCTTGTCTCGATACTGTCCAACGGCGGCGATATAATCAGATTTGAAAACGGAAGATACGCTTCCGGGTTATATGACACCGAAACGATGCAGGGACTTGATTATGCCCGAAGTCTGATTGCCGACGGAGTGTGTCAGATACAAACCGAAGGCTTTACGGAGGGGTTTGCCGACGGAAAGTATCCGATATATCTCGCGGAAGGATTCGCAGAGGTCCCCGCCGATTCAAGAGTTCAGGAATACGGCATGATAACATTTCCGAAAGGTCCGTCCGCGAAAGCCGATTCTGTCGGAGCTTTTCATTCAGACACTTCATTTGTAGGTATCTGCTCGGGAACGATATTCGACGAAAGCGATCTTTCCGTTATTATAGACAGACTGTTTGACGGCTTTGAGGATTCTCCCTATCCGGACGGATGGAAATCGTATTGCGCCGATAATGTTTTTTTCTATCAGACCGATATCGATAATTTCATTTACGCTATCGAAAACGCGTCTTATTTAAACATCGGAATATTCAAAGAGAAAGACAACGATTTCGGTAAGCTTTTCAGTGAACTCGAAAAATCGTTTCAAGATATTCTCGACGGCGTTTCTCCGCAAACAGCCTTTGCGCCGATTTCGGACGCATACGATACGGCAATCGACAACTACTACGAACAATAAAATTTCCGGTCACAGAAAGGGGTTTCGATGAAAAAAACGCTTCTGCTTTTTCTGATATTATGTATGTCGTTTTCACTTTTCTCCTGCGCAAATGTTACGGATATCCCGAAAGACGACGGCGATGAAATAAATTTTCACGGTGAAAAGCTCAATCTGTATACTCACAGCTGGTCGCTCGCCGTGTTCACCGATACCGTGCCGGCAAATACAGATGCCTCGAGAGAAAGACGGGCGAAGCATATAAAAAAATTCGAGGATGATTATAATATCGTCGTAAACATTTCCGAATCGTCAACGGCAAAAATCATCGGCGATATGATGAACGGCACAAGGACCGCCGATTTGATTTATATGTATCCGTATTATCTCTACGATATTTATTCAGCCGGAGCTCTTTTGCCTTATGACAGCATTCCGGATATCGATTATTTCGGCGGAAAATTCGGACCCGAAAAACTGCTTGACCAAACGCTTTTCGGCGGAAAATATTACGGTATTTTCACATATATGTGGGAATCACCTCCGTCGTTGCAGGGCGTTCTGTGGATAAACGACGGACTTATATCGGAAATAAACGGAATGACAAATCCACGTGAGCTTATAGAATCCGACAAATGGAACTGGGAGACCTTCAGAGAAGTCTGCAAACAGGGAACCTATTCGGACGAGGGCGAAAAACACTTCGCTTTCGGAATAGCAAATCACGGCGACAGCCCCGCTTCCGATATGCTGGCGCTTGAATGTATCTATTCAAACGGCGGCAATCCCCTATTCCGTGAAAACGGTATATACCGATCCGGTCTCAAAGATCCAAAGGTGACTGAGGCTCTGGAATATGCCGCAAGCCTTAAAAACGACGACATCATTCTTTACGGTGTCAGCGGATTGTCATACACCGCATGGATATACGGGCAGCATCCTCTTTACCTTGCCGAATCATACTATGTGGCAAAAGAAGACTCGCCGAATGCGCTTACCGATTACGGTCTGATTTCCTTCCCGAAAGGACCGTCGGCAAACGAAAACTCGGTCGGCTGTTTTTATTACAACACGGATCATTTCACTTCCGTCTGCGCCGGAACGATTTTCTCGGAGGATGAGATCGCCGTGATAATCAACAGGCTGTTCGACAGATACGAAAATTCGCCCTATCCGGAAGGATGGCAATCATACTCGATCGAAAACAGTTTTATACACGAAAACGATTTCTACACTTATCTGAATGCGCTTGAAAACGCGGAATATTACAACACAACGGTTTTCACAAGCATTGCGGAAGAAATAACCGAAGCGTTTGATTCGATCATAGTAAACGGCGTCTCACCGGAAACTGCCGTCGATTCGATTTCCGACGCCTTCACACAGTCAATAAACGAATATTATAATCAATAAGTCATACATACCGTGAGGTAAATATGAAAAATCCATTATCCGTTTTATTTATGATCGGAATTACGTTATCGTTCTTTTCGGCATGCGCAAACCCGAAGATACCGAATATTGAAGAAGATGATGACATGCTTGATTTCCGCGGAAAAAATATCGTCGTTGCCGTAGATGAACATTTCGGCAAATACCCGCATCAGAGAGGAAAAACCGCGTCGACTGACCGTGAACTCGACAGATTCGACGCAACCGAAAAGGAATTCAACTTTAAATTCGATTTTCTGCAAAACGTGGATGCCGGTATTATGTTCCTTTCCGCAGCGCTATCGGGCGGCATGCAGGCAGACTTGCTGTTCAGCAGCAGCGGTGACGCATTCAACGCATACATTATTGACACTCTGCTTCCCGCCGAGAACTTCATTTCGGACCCCACCGCCGAAAAATGGAAACCCGCAAGCGAGATGCTCGGCATATTCGACGGCAAAAGATACAGTATCTTCCCGAATTACTGGGAGGCATCCCCTTCCGTTATCGGATTTATAAGCGCCAACATCACAAGGCTCGAAGAATACAATATAGGCGATCCTCACGAAATCATAGAAGCCGGCGAATGGGACTGGGATCATTTCAGGGAATTTATCGCAAAAACGGTGATTAATGACGGCGAGATAAAATGGGAGGGCTTCATCGTGAACGCGATGGGAACCGGCTCAACCTGTATCACTCCGTTTATGCTGGCAAACGGAGCGAAATACATCACGAATAATAACGGAAGATGGACCTGTGAAATAGACTCTCCGGAAGCCAAAGAAGCGCTCGCCTACGTCTGCTCGCTCATCGATAAAGGAATCATGAAGGAGGTCGGAGCGGATTATCCGGGAATGACAATGATTTTCAATTACGGAGGAGGAGGATACTCAAACAACACAAACTATAACGATGACGTAATCTGCGGATTGAGATTTCCTTACGGTCCGAGCGGAAATAAAGATATCGTTTCCACGATGATCAAAAGCGAAAGCGTCTGGTCCTTCCCGATTTTTTCGGCGTATACGGAAGAAGAAATAGGCACCGTGGTCGAATATATGTTTGAGCCGCTCTCGGATATATATCCGAACGGATGGAAAGACTTTACGGAAGATCAATTCTTTTTCGACCACGAAGATTTTGAATATTATCTGAAAGGCGTTGAGCAGGCGATTTATATGGACGATGCCGGCCTCGAAGATTCATTTTGGGTTCTTGACGATGCAATCATGGCAGCAATGAGAGGACGTCAATCCCCCGAAGTCGCTCTCGACGGAGTGGTCGACATTATTCAGGAAGAAGTCAACGAAAAATACAATCAATAACCGTTTCATTTTTACAAACAAAGGACAAAAGCGATATTTTTAAAGGAGACCGTAATGAAAAAATTCTTTTCAACCTTCCTTCTGGCATGCATTATCCTATCGTTATTCTCAGCCTGCGCAAAGCCTCAGGTTCCGGACATCGAAGAAAGTGAGTCGGAACTCGATTTTCACGGCGGAAAGGTCGTCGTTTATATGGACCTATACAACAATCTGTTCAAACCTGTCGCCGGGGCAACGGCAGCGGATGACAGAATGAATCAAAGGTTATACGATATTCAGAATAAATACAATCTTGTTTTTGCGGAAGAAGTAACCGACAATCCGGCATTGACTTTTATGACCGGTTCTCTGACCGGTAACTTTACGGCGGATATCGTAATAGACGGACCGGCGGAATTATATGAGATATACAAAATAGATTCCCTTGTTCCGACAGAAGAAATCATCGAAAACCCGAAGGATAACAAATACGGCACTCCGAAACTGATCGAAGCGGCGATATTCCACGGGAAACAGTATGGCGTTTTACCTTATCTCCATGATACTCCTCCGGACATAGCGGGATTGCTTTCACTGAAAATGGACTATGTAAAAGAATTCAATCTCAACGATCCTCACGAAATCATAGAAGCCGGCGAATGGGATTGGGAACATTTCAGACAATATCTTACCGAAGCGACTTTTTCCGACGGAGACATTGATTACGCCGGAATGGTTCTTTCCGGAAGGCGTAACAGCTGCAACTCTTTCGCGCCTTTTATTCTCTCAAACGGCGGCAGTATGATAAAATACAGCGAAGCGGGCGGATATCAAGTCGCTTTTAACTCTCCCGAAGCCATCGAGGCAATGGAATATATATCTTCGGTTTTTTCATCACCATACGCCGACTGTCCCGCTGTCGACGAAAAGAAATATATCATCACTCTCGGTTCCCCCTCATTTAAAGCAACGGAAGATGAAATTCATGTTCTGCGTGTCCCATACGGTCCGAAAGGATCGCCGGATACGATTTCTTCCATTTTTTACGATTTCAATTTCTGGGCATATCCGATCTTCACAATCTATGCGGCAAACGAACTGTCCGCGATTACAAACGACCTTTTTGAGCCGCTGAGTGATATTTATCCAAACGGCTGGAAAGATTATGTCATGGACAATTATTTTTACGACACTCAGGATTACGAATACTACTGTATTGCGGCAGATAACGCTCTCTATATCGACAACGATCTGTTCGGCAACACCTTTTTTCCGCTGCTTCAACGAATCAATTCCGGCACAGACTCCGTTCAGGCTTCTATAGAATCGCTTACGGATCTGGTCCAGTCACGCTTGGACGAAAAATATAATCATTAAGCAATTGCCACATATAAATCCGGATTTTTAAGGTAACGTTATGAAAAAATATTTATCCGTTTTTTTTATTATTTGCTTTATACTGTCATTTTTTTCGGCCTGCGCAAAACCGAAGCTACCCGATCCCGAAGAAGATGAACTGAATTTTCTCGGCAGTAAATTTACGGTCATAACAACGAATGCCGTTCTTTTCAAAAAGGCAGGAGAAACCGCGGCAAACGACAGATTCAATCAAAGACTGTATGATATTCAGAATAAATTCAATCTTGTTTTTGAAGAAAAATATTCACATTATCCCGAAATGGACTGTATAACCGGTTCCATGACCGGAAATTTCGTGGCAGACATGATAATATGTCCTCCAAGTCATTTATACGAAATATATAAAATCAATGCCGGTATTCCGATCGAAGATATTTTAGATGATCCGGACAATATAAAATACGGCACTCCGAGCCTGATTGCGGGATCCGTATTCGCGGGCAAACAGTATGGTATTTTCCCGTATCTGCATGATACTCCTCCGGATATTGCCGGAGTCCTTTCGCTGAATATGGATTATGTAAGCGAATTCAATCTTCCGGACCCTCACGAAATGATTGAGAACGGAGAATGGGACTGGGAACATTTTAAAGCATTTCTCGAAAGCGCAACTTTCTCCGACGGAACCGATAAATACTGCGGGATACATCTTTCTACCGACCGCAATGCGCAGAATGCCTATGCAACTTTTATTTTTTCAAACGGCGGCAGTATGATAAAGTTTACGGAAGCGGGATACAAAGTCGCATTCGACTCTGCCGAAGCGATAGAAGCAATGGAATTCATAGCCTCTGTTTTTGCATCTCCTTATGCAGATTCCCCGAAACAGAAAGACACAAAATATTTCTTCACATTCGGTTATCCGATTTTCGACAGTGAAGAGGATGAAATGCATGTAATGCCGGCTCCTTTCGGTCCGCACGGTTCTCCCGATACGGTATCGGCGATAATGTATGCCGTTGATTACTGGAATTTCCCGATTTTTTCGATTTTTTCCAAAGCGGAAACAGCAATCGTTACGGAGGAGCTTTTCGAGCCGCTGAGCGCATTGTATCCCAACGGCTGGAAGGATTATGTCAAGGATAATGTTTTTTATGACGACACGGATTACGAATATTTCTGCCGCGCAGCCGATAATATTCATTATATCGAAGACATAATCCTTGAAGATCTGTATTCCACCTTCCCGCGTGTTGTGAGCGGCGAATACTCACTTCAGTCTTCGATCGACTCCATAAAAGATTCGGTTCAGATTCTGATAGACGAAAAATATAATCATTAAGCAATTGTCACATATAAATCCGAGTTTTCAGGTAATGTTATGAAAAAATATTTATCCGTTTTTTTTCTTATTTGTTTTATGCTGTCCTTCTTTTCCGCATGCGCAAAGCCGAAGATGCCTGATTTGGGTGAAGAAGACGACAACCTTGATTTTCGCGATGCGGAATTTGTCATTTCCACAGGTATCCATACACACGGTGTTTCATTAAAAAAAGGAATAAGTGCCTCGCAGGACCGCGAAATCGACCGTTATTACGAAACGGAAAAGGAATTCAATCTGAAATTTGTGTTTGAAAACAACATCGAGCCTGCGACCCATTTCCTCGCCGGTCTTATATCGGGAGGAATAAAGTCCGACATGTTGTATTGCTGGGACTATCATCTTTACGACGCATACCTGATCAACACAATTCTTCCGGTTGAAAACATTATAAACGATCCCGAAAGCGAAAAATGGGACGTAATAGGCGACCGCACGGCAATCTACGGAGGAACGAGATACGGAATATTCCCGAATTACTGGGAAACCATACCGCAGGTAGAAGGCTTCGTTCACGTTAATATGACGATTCTCGAAAAATATAATATCGACGATCCTCACGAAATCATCGAAGCGGGAGAATGGGACTGGACGCATTTCAGAGAATTTCTTTCAAAAACAGTCATAAAAGACGGAGACGTTATTTGGGAAGGAATGGGCGTAAACGGTATAGGATGGCCGACGATTACCAGCATCACCCCGTTTATGTTTGCCAACGGTGCGCGGTTCATAACGGATAAAAACGGCAGATTGGTGTGTGACATCAACAGTCCCGAAGCAAAAGAGGCTCTGGAATATGTCGCTTCGCTTACCGCCGACGGTCTCTTCCAGATAGGCCCCGTAGATATGCAATCCTGGTTTTTCGACAAAGGTGAACGTTTTATGGTTATGAACGGTCAGGGGTATTCGACAAACGACACCTACACAATATGCGGAATCCGATACCCTTACGGTCCGAGCGGAGATACAGACACCGTTTCAACCGTAACACAGGGAGAAAAAGTATGGTCTTTCCCTATTTTCTCATCATATACCGAAGAAGAAGTCGGAGCAGTAGCGGAATTTTTATTCGAACCGCTGAGCGACGTTTATCCCAACGGCTGGAAAGACGTCGTGGAAGACACGTTTTTCTTTGACCGAAACGATTTTGAGTATTTTGTAAAAGGAGTCGAAGAAGCCGAATACATCGACGCATACATTATCACAGAAGGAGCCAACGTCTACGACAGAGCGATAAATGACGTCATAAAAGGATACAAATCAGCCGACGTCGCACTCGACGGCGCCATCGAAATCATTCAGAACGACATAGACGAAAAATTCAATAGTAAATAGTAAATCGTCAGATAAAAATTCGTATTTTATATTTTACAGGAATGTTATGAAGAGATATTTATCCGTTTTTTTTCTTATATGCTTTATGCTGTCTTTCTTTTCGGCATGCGCAAAACCGAAGCTGCCGGATCCGGAGGAGGACGACGACCTTAATTTTCACGGCAGTGAATTTACGGTTATAATGTCGGTGTATAATAGTTTGTTCAAGTCTGCCGGAGCAACCGCAGCGAACGACAGATTCAATCAAAGACTGTATGATATTCAGAATAAATACAATCTTGTTTTTAATGAAAACCGCGTTGATAACGTGGCGATGTCGTTCATCTCGGGTTCTCTGACCGGCACCGTTAAGGCAGATATGGTTTATGACGCTCCGCTGAATTTATATGAAATGTATAAAATAAACTCTTTGATTCCGGCAGATGAAATAATCGAAGATATTCATGAAGGCAAATACGGCACTGCAAAGTTTACCGACGCAACGGTTTTCAACGGCAGGCAATACGGTGTTTTCCCCTATCTTCACGACTCGCCGCCGAACATTTCGGGCCTTTTGGCGTTAAAGATGGACATCGTTGATGAGTTCGGTCTTATCGATCCGCATGAATATATTGAGTCGGAAGAATGGGACTGGGAACATTTCAGACGCTTCCTTGAAAAAGCAACATTCTCCGACGGCAGCAATCAATACGTCGGCATGGTGCTTTCAGGTTATCGCAACGGAATAAACGCTTACGCGACTTTTATTTATTCAAACGGCGGAAAGCTGATGGATTACACTTCGATGTCGGGATACAAAGCCGTTATTGATTCACCCGAAGCCATCGAGGCAATGGAATTTATTTCCTCTCTGTTCGCCACTCCTTATGCGGACTGTCCGGCAAGAAATGACGAAGCCACCTATGTCACGGAACTCGGTATTCCGTCATTCCAATCAGAAGAGCATGAAATTCACGCGCTCCGTGTCCCTTACGGTCCCAACGGGTCTCCGGATGATATATCGGCAATAATGTATGACTGCAGATTCTGGGCATTCCCCGTCTTTTCCTCTTATTCAACAGACGAGGTTTACACAATAACAGACGTGCTGTTTGAACCCTTGAGCGAACTTTACTCCAACGGATGGAAAGATTATATCCTGGATAATTATTTTTATGACGACTCGGATTACGACTATTACTGTCGTGCCGCCGACAACATCAACTTTGTAGACGGCAGCATTTTCGAAGATCTGTTTTATCCTACGTTTCAGCGGGTTATAGGAGGATCGGAAACAGTCCGGTCTTCACTTGAGTCTCTTATCGGTTCCGTTCAGACACTGATAGACGAAAAATATAACAAATAATCCGAATATTTCTTCAATAAGAAAATTATCAAATCACGGAGTCTTTTATGAGAAAATTTTTGATATTATCGATAATTATCTGTCTGACATTCTCCCTGTTCGCGTGCGGACAGAATAAATTCAATCCGGGAGAAGACAACTCGGAAATCGATTTCAGAGGAATGGAATTCAGATTCCTCGGAATGAGTTTCCCCGAGAAGAAAAAAGGATCCGGTATTGTCGATGCGGTAACCGACGGTATATTTGACCGCGTAGCGGAAATAAACAAGCAATACAATGTGGAACTTGTCGGAGAAACGGATGACGTCGCCACATCGGTTCTTGCGGCATCACTGTCGGGAAGAAACGGTTACGATGTCGTTTACAGTGATTTTACCGTTCTGTATGACCTTTACAATATCGGCGCGCTCATTCCGTTTTCGGAATCGGGAGTCAACGACACCGAAAGCGAAAAATGGGGAGAAGAATATATGAATCAGCTCTCCACGTTTAACGGAACGAGATACGGATTTTTCCCGAATCTCTGGAATGGGGTCCCGCATCTTTTCGGACTGCCGACTACCTGCCTCGAATATCTCGAGGAACTCAACATGCAGAATCCGATTGAGTTTCTCGAGGCAGGCGAATGGACATGGGATGTTTTTAAGGAAGAACTGAGAAAAGCGACATATACCGACGAAAACGGAGAACACTACGGATTCGGAATGGACGGTATCGCCACTGTTTACGCGCAGACCGGTATGATAAGCAACGGCGGCGGCATTATGAAAAACATAGACGGAAGAGTCGTTGTCACAATGGCGGATGAAAATTCAAAAAAAGGCATAGAATTCATGAAATCACTTTTTGACGAAGGGCTCGCGGTTGCGTTCGGTCCCGCCGCAATTTCGGATTTCGGGAACTATGACAGTGTGGAAGACGCTTTCTGGGGAACAAAAAAAGTGGCATATTACGGCGGAGGAGGCGGATTCGGAAGTAACAGCGAGGAGTTCGCTATCATATGCGTTCCCTTTCCTCTCGGTCCGGATGCCAAAGAAAACGGTTATTCATCAATTGTTCTCGAACAGGGACTCGGAGCTGTTTGCTCTCTCACGGCCTATTCATCCGAAGATATCGGGCTGATCCTCGAAGAACTTTTCGAACCGATAAACAAGAATTACCCCCGCGGATGGAAGGATTACGAAGTAGAATTCAAAATGGTAGACGAACGGCAGCTCAAATACACAATGATCGCCATCTCAAATGCCGTTGTATGCAACCAACTCGCATGCAAAGATACTTATATCGACGCAAGAACCACACTGCAGAATATTGTTCACGGTTCACTCTCGACATCGGCAATAGACTCGGTTGCCGACGCGATGCAGGCAGAAATCAATCAATATTATAAGCAATAAGTTTTAATCGGATAAAGACGCCCTGTTTATACCCAATATTTCATTCACATCGCCATACTTGTAACAACATTGACACATTTTCGATATATGTTATTATTGAATAGTATATAAAAGAGGAAATGAAAACAATGAAAAAACTTATTGCCATTCTGATCTTGATGTGCATAACGCTGTCATTCACATCCTGCGCATCAAAAAAACCTCCGATTTTCACAGAAGAGGATGAGGAAATTTATGATTTCAGAGGAAGCACATTCACCGTTCTGACAACGGGTTTTGTATCAAACAACGGAGGGCTCAATGACCGCAACATCGAAGGACGCCTCTGTTACAACCAAAAACGCGGAACCAGTTCTGTTACAGACGCGTTAATGGACAGGTATTCCGAACTCACAAAAAAATACAATATCAATTTTGATTTTGAAAACGAAAATTCTCTTCAGTCCGAAATCCTCACGATGTCTATAACC
The DNA here is from genome assembly GCA_045629205.1 of Eubacteriales bacterium. Lineage (GTDB taxonomy): Bacteria > Bacillota > Clostridia > Oscillospirales > UBA644 > JAZQLP01. The sequence continues at coordinate 18,146 of JAZQQT010000081.1, read as the reverse complement.
GGAAAATCAGGCGCCGACCTTATTTACACAAACAGCCAGACCGTTTTCGGTCTCTACGGCGCCGGACTGCTTGATTCGCTCGAAGATATTCCCCTTGACGACCTCGAATCCGACAAATGGGGCGAGGATTCCTATATGCCGCTTGTCACATTCGGCGGAAAGCGTTACGGTTTCACCCCGAATTACTGGCCGTTCCTTCCCGCAGCTTACGGCTTGCTTCTCATAAACATGTCGCTTGCCGTAGATAAATTCGGAATGACCGATCCCCACGAATACATAGAAGATAAAAGCTGGAACTGGGAAAATCTGAAAACCGAACTCAGAAAAGTCACCAACGACGGCGATGTATCCTACACGGCAATGCTCGGCGGCTTTGCTCCCGATATGGTTATCGCAAACGGCGGTTATATAATCAAAAACATCAACGGAAGATACCAAAGCGGTTTTAATACCGATAATTTCACCGAAGCAATGGAATTTGCCCGCAGTCTTAACGAAGAAGGTCTCATGCGTAACGCTTCCGGTATCGGTTACGATTTGTTTATGGTGGGCGAACAGTTCGTTATGATGAACGGAGATTCTCCGCATATCGCAACAAGCGATAACGTTTATATCAGCACGGTTTCCTTTCCATACGGACCGCACGGCAGCCCGGAATCATTATCCGGTTTCACTTGGTTCGAATTTTTCTATGCTGTCCCCGTAACACGCATCTTTTCGGAAGATGAGCTTGCGTTCATTCTCGAAGAAACATATGAACCGCTCACAAACTATGAAGACGGATGGAGAGGCTACGCCGAAGATAACTATTTCAATTACCAGTCCGACTACGAAATGTATGCCGAAACAGTAGACAACATTGTCGTATATCCTTTCGGAATACTCAGCGAATCATTTGACGCAATGGAAAAAGAATTCAACACATATATCGGCGGCGGCGGATCGCTGTCTGCAGCAATCCAGACTATTGAAGACTTATTGAATAACGAAATAAACGAAAAACTGAACGGCTAATATTCTTCACATACAACCGGAAAGGCTGAGTCATGAAAAAAGAACTGTCGCTTTCTATTATTTTTTGTCTGTTTCTCACACTTGTTTCATGTTCCGTCAAACCGGTTACGGAAGATGATGAATCTTTTACTGATTTTAATGAAGCCACGTTTACCGTTCTTTCCGACGGGACGTGGCTTACGTCATATTTGCCGTTGTCACTTTCCGACAGAAAACGCGGGGACAGCGCCTCGACAGACAGATTTTTAGACAGAATCGAAGAAATCGAACAAAAATATAACGTGGTCCTTACCAACGAACACGGAAATCTGCAATCAAAAATCCTCAGTATGTCCGTCAGCGGCGGAAGCGACGCCGATATGCTGTATTGCGGTAACGATATCCTTTTCTCATTATATAAACTCGGTATTCTCGTTCCGTTCGGCGAAATCGGAGTCAAAGATAACGATAATATCAAATTCGGAATCCCGTCACTCCTCGTTGAAGGAACTTTTGACGGAATCCGGTTCGGTATAATAAATTATCTCGGCGACACGGTCCCGTATCTGCAGGGTATTATTTCGATAAATCCGGAATTGCTCAACAGTCTTTCGATGACAGACCCGCATGAATACGCAGAAAAAGGTGAATGGAACTGGGAGAATCTGCGTATCGTTCTTGCGCAGGGAACATATACCGAAGGAAATATCAGGCATGTAGGAATGGCAAGCGACTATCCGATACCGGGGTCACAGGCATTCTTTCCCGCAATAATCTCCAACGGCGGATATCTCATAAAAGAAATCGACGGAGTATATAAATCCGGTATCTGTGAACCAAACGCGATAGAAGCGATGGAATTCGTCACGAATCTTCTCAATGACGGAATAATGGAAGTCGCGGCAAGTGGCATGGGTAATGATTTTTGGGAAAACGGCACTCACTGGCCGTTGTTTTATAACAATACCGAAACCGACCTGGATTATCCCCTGGTTACTTTTCCATACGGTCCGTCCGGCAACAAAGATATTGTGGCGGCATATTCTACAAACAGAGAATATTACGCATTCACTCTTCTCTCCTCCTTCGGCAACGACGAAACCGGACTTCTCGTGGATGAAATATTCGAACCGCTCGATTCTTCCCTATACCCCGAAGGATGGAAAGATTACGCGATTGATAACATATTTCAAAGCGATACCGATTACGAAACATACATGACAGGTCTTGAAACCCTGCAGTATTATCCGTTGGGTCTTATCTACGGAACAAATCCGTGGACGGTTACCGACGAGATTATGCCGGCCCTCGACAATATTCTTTTCGGGCGCGGAACGGCTCAGGCAGAACTTGATGCCGTAAAGGATCTCTTGCAGGAAGACATAAACGAAAAACTCAACTCCGTAAAATAGAACAACATACAAAAAGGCATATTATGAAAAAAACACTGTCGCTGATTCTCATCATCTTACTTTCCTTTACTCTCGTTTCATGCAGAAAAAAAGAATTTGAATTCAATGATGATTCCGAAATAAATTTTATGGGAAATACTTTCACGATATATTCGGGCACCGTGTTTTCGGATTCGTGGAACTTAAATGACAGAAAACGCGGAGAAAACGCTTCGACAGACAGATTGATCGACAGAATAGAAGAAATCGAAAAGAATTATAATGTTAAAATTTACAATGAAAGCGGCAATCTTCAGAATAAAATTTTCGCCATGACAATGAACGGCGGAGGCGGCTGTGACATGATTTCATGCGGAAACGATATTCTCTACGATTTTTATGAGCTCGGAATACTCACCCCTTTCAGTGAAATAGGAGTTCGGGATCACGAAGACGTAAAGTTCGGTATCCCGTCGCTGCTCGTTGAGGGAACCTTCGGCGGAGTTCAGTACGGAATAGAGCACTATCTCGGAGATACCGTGCCGGGTTTATGCGGATTAATCACGGTAAACATGAATCTTATCAAAGAATTATCAATGACCGATCCCCACGAATATGTCGAAAGCGGTGAATGGGACTGGAACAATTTTAAAGTCGAACTCAAAAAAGGCACTTTCGATGACGGTGATATACGTCACATCGGCATGATAAGCGTAAACAATCTCAGCGCCATCCGTATGTTTTTCCCGGCGATAATTTCCAACGGCGGATATATCATCAAAGAAACCGACGGAATATACAAGACCGGGATCTTCGAATCCAACGCCATAGAAGCAATGGAATACATAACCGGACTTTCCGACGCAGGACTCATTCAGGTTAAAGGCGGAGATGAAGAAACATGGGTCGAAGGCAAAACCTGGCCGTTTATAATGGACGGCGGATATACCGGATATAACGATATTGAACAATCCATAGTCAGATTCCCATACGGGCCGTCCGGAAATCCGGATATCGTCGCCTCATACTCAATCAACAGAGACTATTACGCTTTCACCATGCTTTCATCATTCAGCAACGACGAAATAGGAATAATAGTCGATGACCTGCTCGAACCCCTTGATACTTCGCTTTATCCCGAAGGCTGGAAAGATTACGCAAAAGAAAACCTTTTTTACAACGATTCCGATTATGAGACATATATAACAGGACTCGAATCAATGAATTATTATCCGATCGGCGTTTTTTACGGAACCAACGCATGGAACCATAAAGGTGAAGTCGAAGACGCACTTGACAATATTCTTATGGGATACGGAACAGCGCAAGCCGAACTGGATTCGGTAAAAGATATTTTAAATAAACTCATAGATGAAAAGCTCAATGACAGATAATATTATACTGTCAGTCGGCTTCCGTTTATACATAATTATCCGCAAATCAATATTTAAGAGGATTGCAATGAAAAAAATTTTTACTCCCATCATCATATTTTGTCTTTTTCTCAGCCTGATTTCGTGCAGTCAGAAAAAACCGATTTTTGAAGAAGATGACTCCGAAATCAATTTTCACGGAAATACCTTTACGGTATATTCCGCGGGAGTATGGCTTTCCGATAAAAGACAACGCGGAGGCAGCGCTTCGGGTGACAGATCTCTCGACAGAATAGAGCAGATCGAAAAAAAATACAATGTCAAAATCAGAAACGAAAGCGACGAGAACCTTCAGACAAAGATACTGTCGTTAACGCTTAACGGCGGAGGCGGCTGCGATCTTCTCAGCTGCGGCAACGACGCGCTTTTCACGTTTTATAATATGAATATCCTCACTCCTTTTGAGGAAATCGGAGTCAGGGATCACGAAGATATCAAATTCGGTATTCCGTCACTTCTTGTCGAAGGAACATTCGGCGGCAAGCAATACGGCGTAACGAATTATCTCGGAGATTCAATTCCGTCGATCAACGGATTTATCACCATCAATATGAATCTTCTCGAAGAACTCGGGATGGATGATCCTCATGAATATGTTGAAAAAGGCAGCTGGGACTGGCAGAACTTCCGCACCGTTCTTCAGCAGGGAACGTTCAATGACGGCGAAATCGATCATGTCGGTATGATAAGTGACTCGATGCTCGGCGGTGTTGCCGCATTTTTCCCGGCAACCATCGCCAACGGCGGTTATATCATAAAAGAAGTCGACGGAGTATATAAAACCGGAATATTCGACTCAAACGCAATCGAAGCAATGGAATTCATGACGGGTCTGGTAGCAGACGGCCTTATTCACATTCAAGGCGGAACGGCATGGGATATCTGGATCGAAGGGAAAACATGGCCGATGATAAACAACAGCGGAGTGTATTCTTCCTCCGACATAACATATTCTCTCGTCCGATTCCCATACGGTCCGCACGGAAATCCCGATATCGTTGCAGCTTATTCAATCAACAGAGGTTATTATGCCTTCACGATACTCTCGGGTTTCGGAAATGACGAAATAGGCATTATCATAGATGATCTTCTTGATCCACTCGACGCTTCACTCTATCCGGAAGGATGGAAAGATTATGCTGTTGATAATGTCTTTTACAGCAATATAGACTATGAGACCTATATGACAGGTCTCGAAACAATGAATTACTATCCCATCGGTGTTCTCTACGGCACAAATCCGTGGTCAAATAAAGGAGAAGTCGAAGATGCGCTTTATAACATTCTGCTGGGGCGCGGAAGCATCCAGACAGAAATAGATGCGGTCAGGGACATTCTCATCGACGCTATTAACGAGCAGATGAATGTCGGAAAATAACAACCGACACGCAAAAAAGTCACATCAAACAAACCGATAAACGAAAAAGTCTTAACAATACAGAATAAAAACAGCACATTCCGGAAGCACGGCATTCATACCGCAGATATCCCATTATTTTTTTGAGAGGCTACCTTATGAAAAGACTCTTCGCGCTGATCATTCTCGTTCCGCTTTTTCTCATGATGATTTCATGCGGCAAAGCAACTGAAATTATTGATACAGACACGGAAATAAACTTCCTCGGAAATACTTTTACCGTTTATTCACAGGATATGTGGCTTTACAACAAAAAGGATCGCGTCACGAGCGCATCAATCGACAGATTCATCAGCAGAATCGAAGAAACAGAAAAAGAATATAACGTAAAAATACGCAATGAAGTCGACAATATTGAAACAAAAATACTTGCATTGACACTTAACGGCGGCAGCGGATGCGATATGTTTTTTTGCGGCAATGATCATCTCTTCACTTTTTTTAATCTCGGAATACTTACGCCTTTCAGCGAAATCGAAGTCAAAAATCATCAGTCCGAAAAGTTCGGCATTCCGTCTCTCCTTGTCGAAGGGACCTTCGGCGGAACTCAATACGGTATAATCAACTATTTCGGTGATTCAATCCCCACGATATACGGTCTGATGCAGATCAATGAGGGTATGCTGAATTCTCTTTCTCTGACTGACCCTCATGAATATGTGGAACAGGGTGAATGGACGTGGGATAATCTTCACCGGGAGCTTATCAAAGGCACCTTTTCCGACGGAGAAAGCGAACACATCGGAATGCTGAGCGAAAGATTACTCGGCGGAATACATGCGTTTTTACCTGCAATAATCTCAAACGGCGGTCATATCATAAAATACGCCGACGGGATATACGAAACCGGCCTCGATGATGAAAAATCGATAGAAGCGATAGAGTTTATGACAGAACTCTATAACGAAGGACTTATAAGTATTGTCGGCGGCGATGCATGGCTTCCGTGGCTTGAGAACGGAAATTGGTTATTTGTAAATGACGTCAGAATGACGGGGACCAGCGACCGGGTCATTGTCAGATTCCCTTACGGACCGTCCGGCAATCCGGATATCGTCGCCGCATATTCGATGAACAGGGATTACTATTCCTTTTCTTTAATGCTTTCGGTATTTGAAAGCTCTGATATCGGAATTATCGTCGATGATCTTTTTGAGCCGCTTGATGCCTCGATTTATCCGGAAGGATGGAAAGATTATGCCATTGAAAATCTCTTCTATTCGGATTCCGACTATGAAACATTCATGACAGGACTTAACACCTTGAATTACTATCCGATCGGTATCCTATACGGCACAAACATGTGGAATCACACCGGAGAAATCGAAGATGCCTTGTATCGGATATTAGAAGGACACGGATCGGCGCAATCGGAAATAAATGCAATAAAAGAAACACTGAATAATATGGTAAACAAAAGTCTTAACAACATAGAATAAAAACAGCATATTCGACAACAAAGACATTCATACCGCAGATATCCCATTATATTTATGAGAGGTCACCTTATGAAAAAAATCTTTTCCCTGATTATTCTTGTATCACTTTCGCTTACACTTTTTTCATGCAGCCGGAAAGAAGACATTTTCAAAGATGATTCGGAAGTCGATTTTCTCGGAAACACATTTAGCGTATATTCTTCCACACGATGGCTTTCCGACAAAAGAGAACGCGGCGGCAGCGCGTCCGGAGACAGATTCCTCGACAGAATCGAACAAATCGAGCATGATTACAACGTAAAAATCAAGTGTATATACTGTGATGAAACACTACAGCCGACGATTCTTGCCATGACGCTCAACGGCGGGAGCGGCTGCGATATGCTTTACTGTCCCAACACCTCACTTTATAAATTTCATGAGCTCGGAATCCTCACGCCGTTTGAAGAAATCGGTGTTAAAGACCATGAAGACATAAAATTCGGTATTCCATCGCTTTTGGTTGAGGGAACGTTCGACGGAAATCAATACGGTATAATCAACTACCTCGGTGACTCCGTTCCTACCGTAAGCGGATTTTTACTGATCAATATGGATTTTCTCAACGAATTTTCCTTACCGGATCCGCACGAATATGTTGAAAAAGGCGAATGGAACTGGAATACAATGCGCGAGGAAATAATGCAAGGCACTTTTTCCGACGGCGACAAACAGTATTACGGTATGCTTTGCGAAAGCGGTAACGTCGGAATACACGCATTTTTCCCCGCAATAATTTCAAACGGCGGTTATATAATCAAGGAAAGCAACGGCGTATATACATCCGGGTTATGCGAGCCCAACGCAATCGAAGCAATGGAATTTATGACCGGTCTTCATAACGATGGACTTATCAAATTGTGTACCGGCGGCTCATGGACTCCTCTTGAAGAAAAAACCTGGTTGTTTCTCAATGACAGCGGTTTGTCTGTTTCCAACGAAGATGTGCTGTCGATTGTCAGATTCCCATACGGACCTTCGGGTAACAAAGATATTATCGCGGCATACTCTATCGAAAGATATTATTATGCATTTTCCATACTGACACAATTTGACAATGATGAAATCGGAATAATCGTAGATGACTTATTTGAGCCTCTTGATGTATCGATTTATCCCGAAGGATGGAAAGACTACGCCATCGAAAATCTGTTCTATAATGATTCCGATCAGGAAACGTTTATGACAGGGCTGAATACCATGTGTTATTATCCGATGGTTGCACTTTACGGTGAAGGTCTGTGGACATATAAAGGTGAAGTCGAAAACACAATGAATAATATCTTTTCGGGACAGATCACGGCGCAGTCCGGAATGGAATCCGTAAAAGGCTATTTAAACGAATTAATAGACAGTAAATTAAACAACAAATAATAAATACATTATCCAAAGGAAAAAACCATGAAAAAAATACTGTCCATACTCATCATCCTTTGTCTTTCATTCACGCTGATTTCGTGCGGACAAAAAAAATTCGATTTCAACGAAGAAGACGACGAATCCGGTCCGAATTTTCTCGGCAGCACATTTTCGATTTATACATCTGCATGGCTGTTCTCCGAAGACAGGAAACGCGGCGAAAGCGCTTCGGCAGACAGATTTCTCGACAGACTTGAAGAAATCGAAAAACAATATAATGTAAAGATGTCAAGCAATTACTGCGATATCGAACAGCAGATACTTGCAAAAACCGTCTCCGGCGGCGGTAATGTAGATATGATATTCTGTATGAATGACACGCTTTACTCTTTTTACGAGCTCGGAATTCTTACGCCGTTTGAAGAAATCGGTGTTAAAGATCATGAAGACATAAAATTCGGTATTCCGGCGCTTCTTCTTGAGGGAACATTTGATAAAACACGATACGGAATACTGAACTATCTCGGTGACAGTGTTCCGTCCGTAAGCGGACTTATCGGAATCAATATGAATCTCATTGATAAGCTTGCGATGACGGACCCTCATGAATATGTGGAAAAAGGTGAATGGGACTGGCAGAATTACAAGGTCGTTCTTCAGCAGGGAACTTTTAACGACGGCGAAATCAACCATGTCGGTATGTTGATAGACTGGTTGGTGGCGGGAATCCAGACTTTCCTTCCGGCTATTATCTCAAACGGCGGATATATCATAAAAGAAATCGACGGAGTATATAAATCGGGGCTGACAAACTCCAACACTATTGAAGCCATTGAATTTATGACCGACCTGGTAAACAGCGGACTTGTCCAGATAAGCGGCGGCTCGACATGGGACGAATGGGAAAAAGGAGAAATCTGGCCTCTTCATTTCAACGGCGGCGCTTCCAACTCTCAGGATATAGAATATTCTCTTGTAAAATTCCCATGCGGTCCTAACGGCGATCCGGATATTGTCGCAGGTTATTCCCTTTACAGATATTATTACGCTTTCACGATCCTCTCATCCTTTGAAAATGAAGAAATCGGCATCATTGTCGATGACCTTTTCGATCCCCTTGACGCCTCGCTTTATCCGGAAGGATGGAAAGACTATGCTGTTGAAAACCTGTTTTACAGCGACGAAGATTTCGAAGTATATCTTTCCGCCCTTGACACGATGGATTTTTATCCGCTCGCTCTTCTTTACGGAACCAACCCGTGGAACCACGGAGGAGAAATAGAGGCTGCAATATCCGATATAGCTTACGGACGAGGAACGGCACAATCAAAAATAGACTCGGTAAAGGACGCTTTAAACCAAGTCATAAACGAAAAACTCAATAAATAATAAAATTTAATATATGAGGAATTCCCCATGAAAAAAACAATATCTTTGTTTATCCTTATCTGTCTGTCTTTTACGTTGATTTCGTGCGCGCAGAACAATTTTAATTTTAACGAAGAAGGCTCAGAAGTCGATTTTCTCGGAAGCACTTTTACGGTATATTCCGAATCGGAATGGCTGTCTGAAAAAAGAAAACGCGGAAGCAACGCTTCAACAGACAGATTTCTTGACAGAATCGAGCAAATCGAAAACGATTACAATGTCAAATTCCGGAACGAACACGACAATCTGCAGGGCAAGATCCTTGCTCTTACGCTGAATGGCGGAGGCGGCTGCGATATGGTTTATTGCGGCAACGACAGCCTCTTCAATTTCTACAATCTCGGAATTCTGACACCGTTTGAAGAAATAGGCGTAAAGGATCACAATGCCGAAAAATTCGGTATCCCGTCGCTTCTGTTTGAAGGAACGTTCGGAGGAACACAATACGGAATAGTAAACTATCTCGGCGACTCGGTTCCGGCATTAAGCGGTCTTATCGCAATCAACATGAAGCTTCTCTCCGAATTTGAAATGGACGATCCGCACGAATATATCGAAAAAGGCGAATGGAACTGGGCAAACTTCCGTGTTGTGCTGGCACAGGGAACTTTTGATGACGGAGAAATAAAGCACGTAGGTATGCTGACCGATGCTCAGGGGGGCGGTATGCGTTCCTTCTTCCCCGCTATTGTCGCAAACAGAGGTTTTATCGTCAAAGGGATCGACGGAGTATATAAATCGGGGCTTACCGAATCAAACGCGATAGAAGCGATGGAGTTTATGACACAGCTCGTTCAGGACGGACTCATGCAGGTCGCCGGCGGAACGGCATGGGATATCTGTGCCGAAGGCAAGACATGGCCCATGATGAATGAAGGCAAACTGTGGTGGAGCTCCGAAGAAATAGATTATTCAATGGTCAGATTTCCATACGGACCGTCCGGAAACAAGGATATAGTAGCCACCTATTCAACAAACAGAAACTATTACGCGTTTACGATGTTATCATCGTTTGATAATGATGCGATCGGCACGATCATAGACGATTTTATGGAGCCTCTCGACGTAAGTCTTTATCCCGAAGGCTGGAAGGATTATGCCATCGAAAACCTGTTTTACAGCGATACAGATTATGAAACGTATATGATCGGACTTGAAACAATGAATTACTATCCGATGGGAATACTTTTCGGAACGACACCGTGGTCGCAGGCGGGAGAAGTAGAAACAGCGCTGAACAATATTCTTGCCGGACGGGGAACGGCGCAGGCAGAAATGGATTCCGTTTCAGCGCTGCTGCAGGAAGCAATAAATAAATCGATCAACAATATGAAATAAATCAGTTTTATATTATCGCCTAAAGAGGTATTAGATGAAAAAAGCCTTTTCATTAATTCTTATTGCAATAATTTCATTTACGCTTGTTTCATGCGGACAAAAAGAATTTGATTTCAATGAAGATTCCGAAATAAATTTTATGGGGAATGCCTTCACTGTATATTCGGGCACGATGTTTTCGGGTCCGTGGCTTCCCGAAAAAAGAGTGCGCGGAGGAAGCGCTTCGCATGACCGTTTTTTAGACAGGATCGAACAGATCGAAAAAGACTATAATGTTAAAATACGCAACGAACACGATAATATTCAAACTAAAATACTCGCAATGACGCTTAACGGCGGAGGCGGGTGCGATATGATTCATTGCGGCAACGATGTTCTGTATAATTTTTACACTCTCGGCATTCTTACGCCTTTTGAAGAAATCGGTGTAAAAGATAACAAGGACGAGAAATTCGGTATTCCCTCGCTTTTGGTCGAAGGCACTTTTGACGGAACACAATTCGGCATAACAAACTACCTCGGTGATTCAACTCCCAGCATGGAAGGATTAATTACGATAAACATGGAACTTCTCAGAGATCTCGCGATGACCGATCCGCATGAATATGCCGAAAAAGGCGAATGGAACTGGGAAAATTTCCGGACGGTTCTTGCGCAGGGAACGTTTGACGACGGTGAAATCAAGCACGTCGGCATGATAAGCGACGGATTACAACCCGGAATGCTTACGTTTTTCGGAGCGATCATAGCCAACGGCGGTTATCTCATAAAAGAAATTGACGGTGTGTATAAATCCGGGCTGAGCGAATCAAACGCAATAGAAGCCATGGATTTCATGTCGGGGCTTGTCGAGCAGGGTCTGATTGAAATAGCAGGCGGACAGGAAGAAATCTGGTATGAAGGAAAAACCTGGCCGATGAACATCTCGGGCGGCCTTACCGTTTCCAAAGATATAGCATCGTCTGTCATCAGATTCCCATACGGTCCGTCCGGCAGCAAGGACATCGTCGCAGCCTACTCCGTAAACAGAAATTATTATGCCTTTTCCATGCTCTCATCGTTTGATAACGATGAGATAGGAATAATCATAGATGATCTTTTCGAGCCGCTGGATGCTTCGCTTTATCCCGAAGGATGGAAAAATTACGCGATCGATAATGTGTTTTATAACGATTACGATTACGAAACGTTTATGACCGGTCTTGAAACGATGAATTACTATCCTCTCGGAGTCCTTTACGGCAAGAACATGTGGACGCAAAGCGGAGAGGTCGAAAGCGCACTTGACGATATTCTTTTCGGCAGAGGATCGGCGCAGGCAAAAATGGATTCCGTAAAAAGCACTTTAAAGGAACTGATAGACGAAAAACTGAATTTAACAAAATAATAACCGACCACAAAGGAGACATATTATGAAAAAAGTCATCTCGTTGATTATTCTCATTTTGTTGTTATTCACATTGATTTCATGTGGACAAAAAGAGTTCGTTTTTGAAGAAGATTCCGAAATTAATTTTCTGGGGAACACGTTCACCGTTTATTCCACAGTCTCATTGGTTTCCGAAAACCGAACGCGCGGAGCCAGTGCTTCCGGCGACAGATTTTTAGACCGAATCGAACAAATCGAAAAAGATTACAATGTTAAAATCAAAAATGTATTATGTGGAGAAAACCTGCAAACCACAATACTATCCATAACTCTCAACGGAGGAGGCGGCTGCGATTTGCTTTACTGCGGCGACGACTCTCTTTATGCGTTTTACGAACTCGGAATCCTTACACCGTTTGAAGAAATCGGAGTAAAAGACCACTCCTCAGAAAAGTTCGGCATTCCCTCGCTCCTCTTTCAGGGGAATTTTAACGGAACACAATACGGAGTTTTAAACTATTTCGGTGACAGTATTCCTTCCGTAAGCGGGTTACTTACGCTCAATAACGATCAGTTTGAAAGATTATCTGTTACTGACCCGCACGAATACGTGGAAAAAGGTGAATGGAACTGGGAGAATTTCCGTTCCGAACTCATAAAAGGAACTTATGTCGACGGTGAACTTAAACACGTCGGAATGATTTGCGAAACCATGCTCGGCGGTTTATACGGATTTATGCCTGCTATCATTTCCAACAACGGATACTTGATTAAGCAAGTCGACGGAATATATAAATCCGGACTTACAGAAGAAAACACGACAGAAGCAATTGAGTTTATCACCGAACTCACTAACGAAGGTTTTATTGAAATGGTAATGGGCGGTACATGGGGACATTGGTTTGAAGATGGCAACTGGTTGTTTCTGAGTTACTTAAATTCAGTTGCAACAGGTAATTCCAGCATTGTCAGATTTCCGTACGGTCCTTCCGGAAACAAAGATATAGTCGCCGGATTTTCCCTGAACAGGAATTATTATGCTTTTTCAATCCTTGCTTCTTTTTCAAATGACGAAATCGGCATAATCGTAGACGATCTTTTTGAACCGTTGGCACCCTCTCTGTATCCGGATGGCTGGAAAGATTATGCGATCGAGAATAACTTCTTAAGCGATTCGGATTACGAAACATATCTGCTTGCTCTTAACACAACACATTTCTACCCGCTCGGTATCCTTTACGGCACAAACCAGTGGTCACAAAGCGGAGTTGTGGAAACGGCGTTTTACAACATTCTCAAAGGTCTCGGTTCAATTCAGGGAGAAATAAACTCTGTTGATGATATTTTTACGGATCTCATAAACGAAAAGCTGAACGGCATAAAATAAAAGAAAAGAAACATTTATGAGAATCGGCATAAAATTAAAAACGATTTTCAGTTCAATTCATATAAGAGGAAATATAATGTTTAAAAGAATCCTTGCTTTTTGTCTGATTACGATTATTTCGGTTGCATGCTTCTCCGCATGCGCACCAAAACAGCCGTCGATTTTTGAAGAAGACGATGAAGTCAATTTCCGCGGAAATACATTCACTGTATATTCGGAAAGTGAATGGTTCCCGGTAAAAAGGAAACGCGGCGAAAGCGCTTCGACAGACAGATTTCTCGACAGGATCGAACAAATCGAAAAAAATTACAATGTGATAATCAGCAATAACTATGGTAATATCGAATCAAAAATACTTGCCATGTCTCTCAACGGAGGGAGCGGTGTCGATATGATCACATGCGGTAATGACGTCCTCTTTAATTTTTATTCACTCGGAATACTCACACCTTTCAGCGAAATCGGTGTTGATGACAACGAAGCCATAAAATTCGGTATCCCGTCGCTTCTTGTCGAAGGAACATTCGGAGGAACGCAATACGGTATAGTAAACTACCTCGGCGACGCGATTCCTTCATTTAACGGTCTGATATCGATTAATATGGACCTGCTGAGTGAACTTTCGATGACAGACCCTCACGAATATGAGGAAAAAGGCGAATGGAACTGGGAAAACCTCCGCGTCGTGCTTAATCAGGGAACATTTACGGACGGAGAGATTCAACACGTCGGAATGGTAAGCGACTATCCTACACCCGGAGCAAGAGCGTTTTTCGGCGCAATTCTCACAAACGGCGGTTACATAATCAAGGAAATAGACGGAGTATATAAATCCGGTCTCTGCGAAACAAACGCAATAGAGGCAATCGAGTTTATGACAGGACTCGTCAATGACGGTCTGCTAAATATCGGTCCGTCCGGATCATGTGACGATATATGGAAAGAAGGAAAGACATGGCCGTTAAAAAATGACGGCGGTATTATGAATAATACCGAAAGCGAGATAGAATATTCCGTTGTAAGATTCCCATACGGTCCCTCCGGGAACAAAGATCTGGTTGCGGCATATTCTTTCAACAGAAGTTATTACGCATTCACCATCCTTTCTGCGTTTGCCGGTGATGAAACAGGTATAATCGTCGATGATCTTTTCGAGCCGTTGGATACTTCGCTTTATCCCGAAGGATGGAAGGATTACGCCCGCGATAATCTTTTCTACAGCGATTCGGATTTTGACACATTTATGACCGGACTTAATAACCTGAATTACTATCCGATCGGGGTCCTTTACGGAACAAATCTGTGGACAAATACAGGAGAAGTGGAAAACACGATGGACGAGATACTTTTCGGCCGTTTAACGGCTCAGGCAGGAATGGACTCCGTAAAAGATATATTACAGGAACTTATAGACGAAAAACTCAACGGATAAAACAATATTCCGTTACCCGTTTAATATCTCATCATATTCTTATCATAGGTCACACAATGAGAAAGTTTTTATCCTTGTCCATTCTTATTTGTCTGTCTTTCACACTGATTTCCTGCGGGCAAAAGGATTTTATTTTTGAAGATGATTCCGAAATCAATTTTCTCGGAGCCGCTTTTACCGTTTTTTCAAAAGATGAATGGCTTTCAGAAAAAAGACAACGCGGAGCGTCTGCATCATCAGACAGATTCCTTAACCGAATCGAAAAAACAGAAAAAGATTACAATGTCAGAATAGCAAACGAATCCGGAAATCTCGAAAACAAAATACTCGCCATGACTCTTAACGGAGGAAACGGCTGTGATATGATTTTCTGTAACAATGATATTTTGTATGAATGTTACACTCTCGGTATCCTCACACCGTTTGAAGAAATAGGAGTCAAAAATACCAAAGATATCAAATTCGGTATTCCCTCTCTTCTTATTGAAGGAACATTCGGAGGAACACAATACGGTATCATAAATTATCTCGGCGACGGGGCGCCGGGCGTTTCCGGTTTTATTCAGATCAATATGAATATGATGCGAGACCTCGGATTGACCGATCCGCACGAATATTTTGAAAAAGGCGAATGGAACTGGGAAAATCTTCGTGTGGAGCTCGTTAAGGGCACTGTAACCGAAGGTGAAGAAAACCACGTCGGAATGTTATGTCCGGGGCCTCTTTTGGGCGGAAAATCATTCTTCGGTCCTATTATCTCAAACGGCGGATATATCATAAAAGAAATCGACGGAACATATCAGTCGGGACTGACCGAACAAAACGCATTCGAAGCGATGGAATTTGTGGTAGGACTCGTTAACGACGGCATTTTAACACTCGGAACCAACGGCACACCGTGGGATCTTTGGGTTGAAGGCAGGATCTGGCCGTTTATGATGGATGGAGGACCTGCGGTAAACGATGAAATCGAATATTCAATAATCAGGTTTCCTTACGGTCCACACGGTAATAAGGATATCGTCGCAGCCTATTCATACAGCAGAAGTTACTACGCTTTCACGATACTTTCTGGATTTGAAAACTCCGATATAGGAGTAATTGTCGATGATTTGTTTGAGCCGCTTGATGCCGGACTTTATCCCGAAGGCTGGAAGGATTACACAAAAGAGAATATTTTTTACTGCGATTCCGACTACGAAACATATATGACCGGACTCGAAACAATGAACTACTATCCTATCGGCGTCCTTTACGGCACAAATCAGTGGAGCAACGACGAGCCTGTTGAAAGCGCGATGGAAAACATTCTTTTCGGTCGCGGAGGCGCGCAAAGCGAAATGGAATCGGTAAAAGACTTTTTAAATCAAATCATAGACGAAAAACTCAATTACGGGCAATAAGCACGGAGGAAATATGAATCTCAGACGTTTTTTTTCACTGGTTTTAATAACCGTTTTCTTTACGGTCAGCATATCGGCATGCAATACAAAACAGCCTTTTGACTTCAACGAGGATTTCGAACCGACTTCGTTCAATGGAGAAAAGCTGGTGATTTATCAGTCCTCATCCAAGTTCCTCGATCCGGAACCGGGAGAAACCGCAGTCGGAGACAGTCTGCTTAATCATTTGTCCGACGTCGAAAAAATATTGAATATAAAAATAGATATTTCCTCTTACGGCAACATCCCGTCACGCTTACTCGCCGCTGCCGCATCGGGAAATTCATCTGCGGATATAGTAGCCGACGGACCGAATAATGCCTTCGATATGTATAAATCTTCGCTTCTTATTCCCTTTGAGGACATTGCCGTTGAAGACAGAACGGATATCAAATGGGGAACACCTTCGCTTCTTTCCGAAACATATTACGGCGGAAATCATTACGGTATCTTTCCGTATTTATGGTGCCATCTGCCGAATGTCGGCGGAATGTTACTCGTCAATATGGAGATAATCGAAGCCGGCGGCTTCTCGGATCCTCATGAATATCTTGAACAAGGCGAATGGAACTGGGAAAATATGAAAAAAGTATTTTCCGAAGTCACATTCAATGACGAAAACGGCGAGCATATAGGAATGATTTTCGACAGCGGAAGAGATCCGGTTCTTCTCCCATTTGTTGCCATCCGTTCCAACGGCGAAGAACCGATCTCCAAATCAAACGGCTATTACATATCAAATCTCGAAAGTGAAAGAGCTATGGAAGCCTATGATTATTTAAGTGATATGCTTTCGTCGGGGATAATAGGCGGACGCGGCGCAACAGACGACCTTTTCCGCGACACTCAGCTTTATACCTATCTCTTCTGCTCCTCCCCCGCTTTCGTCAGCGAGGATGTCAAAACGGGATATATTCCGTTTGCATACGGCCCCGGAGGGAACAAAGATACCGTTTCATCCATGCTTATCCCCTCTCACAGTTTATGCGGTCACCTGTATTTCCTGTTCAGTTCTTTTACAAAATTCAGCGGAGATGAGCTCGGCGTTATCGCAGACGCTCTTTTCGATCCGATTGATTCGGTAAACTATCCGAACGGATGGAAAGATTATTACGAAACCAACCTCTTTAATTACCAGATTGATTACGAGAATTTCGTAAAAGCCGTAGAAGGTGTCAGCGTTATCAGTCTTGCTCAGGTGGAAAAGAGTTACGAGATCGCTTACAAAGGATTTGACAGCTTTGAAAGCGGCGAAGCGATATCAAGCGTCATATCCGGAATTTCAGATGCCATCCAGACAGAGATGAACGACAAGGCAAAATAACCGATTATTATATTTTTCAAAGAGCCCGAAAAGGGGCTCTTTTTTTATTATCATAATTATTTCATTGACATAAACATCTGTTTATGATAGAATTATACAGTATTACTTTTGAAAAGAGGTTACTGATGGAATTTTATCCGTTGCTTGTGCTCCGTTGTGAAATAGTATGCGCCGTGATAATGATATTTCTCATTATCACCAGCCGTTTATACCGTATTTCAAACGGAAACAGGTCTTTCGAGAAAATTCTTTGGTTCGCTTTCGGGCACATCATTTTTGATATAATAACGGTAATAACCGTAAACAGCAATAAAATTTCAAGCAGAATAAACCTTCTGGAAATTTTAACGGAAGG
>JAZQQT010000080.1:0-4707 GCA_045629205.1 Eubacteriales bacterium | reverse complement strand
GGCCAGTGATTTGCCTCCAGCTTCCTTCAGATTCCCGATTACCCGGGACACCCTTGCTCTTGGCTATATCCTTCCCGCTGTCGGGCGGATTGGGGACTTTCACCCCTTGAAACATGCGCCCGCTGGGCGCACAGCAAAAACGGAATCGCGGCGAAAAACACACCGTGATCCCGTTGATATTTATCGGTTTTAATTACGAACAGCTGTAAAGCAGAATAACTTTATATGTATAAACAGCGGAAAGGACAACCGCCGAAAACATGACAACACAGGCAAAAACACGAAGCGCAACAGACACATTCGGCATATCGCACCCCTTTGAGGAATAAGCGAGATAATAATTGACGCAGCCCAGCACAAAAACGAGAATTATGCCGAGATATCCGTAAATAACGGTAAGAAGGTCGGCGATAAATCCGATGCCGATATAGAATCCGGTATTGGTTTTTTCGGAGACAAAAGAAAAGACGGAAACGGCAACATATATAAGCCCCGCCAGACCGACAACCGACACGAGAAGCGAGGCCTTGAGAGGACGGTTGAATATATTGGATTCGGAAAGACTCTTCATTTTATTTATCAGTCATCTGTCAATGTGAGTTTCATAAAAGGATTTTCTTCGGCAGAATCGGTGAACATACGGATAACCGTTGAAGAACGATTGCCGAAAAGACGACGAAGGGATTCCGTGCCGAGAACGACCTCGAATTCGTCGCTCTGTTCGGTAAGAACGTCGTGAACAGCATCGAGGCTGTGACCGCAGAACCCCGCGTTAAACTCGGCAAAAATACCGTAAAAGGATTTGATGTCGACAACCGAAGAATCGATATGAATAATCACGTCAGTTTCCCCTTTCAATGAGAATAAATGTTTCGTAATGATCTTTTGTGTAATATACGGCTGAATAATCCTGAGTGTAAACAAGCCTTTCGGCGCCGCGGGTCCCCGCTTTGTAATTTATATCGCACTCGAAATATTTGCCGTCGGGAAGATTGCCGTCGTAGTTGCCGTAATAGTCTCCTCCGATGCTTTTGCCGGGCGCGACCTTGTGAAGATTGCCCTTCGTGCTGTCCCAGCCGAGCTCCTGTGCCTTTTTTTTCGTAATGAAATTAGACGGAAGATGTTTGTATTTATATAAATACTGCGCGACATCGTCAGCCGAAGTGTATTCGCCGTCTTCTCTTATTTCGTCTTCTTTTTTCTTATTGTCGTTTTTGCCGTTATCGTTTGTTTCGTCGGGGTCATCGGGTATGATTATGGGAAGAAACGGGTCATCTCCCGTAGATTCTTCCGATGACGAATCTCCGCCGATGACGGCATTTATCAAATCGAGTATGCTTTCTATCGAATCGCCGTCGAGAGAGCAGCCGCCCAAAAGCGGAAGCGCAATGGCAATAACGAGAATAAATGAAAGTATTTTAACCAAAAAACCGTTTTTCATCTGTATCTGCTTTCCGAAAAAATTACATATAAGTATAATCAATATGCATAATATATATAAATCAAAATATGTTTTTTGTCAAGTCAAAAGCGGGCTTCCTTATATTTATTTGCAAAATAAAGAATAGTATGATATAATCGAACCGCCCATAATCATTTTCAGGAGAAAATAAAATGTCAAAGATACGCGGAAGCATGATTTTCGTCCTCGCGATTCTGTTCTGTTTCTCTCTTGTCGGCTGCGGCGAACAACAGTCAAACGAAGTTTCGGAAAATATCCCGAAATTATTCGTCTCGGCGGATGCCGATGCTGAGGGTGAAGACGGAACGGAGGAGCATCCGTTTTCAACTCTCGAAAAAGCGCGTGACGCCGTTCGGAAAATCGACCGGACCGGCTGCTCCGGAATAGAGATAACGGTATCCGGAACGTTCAGACTTTCGGAATCATTTATTCTCGGAAAAGAAGATTCGGGAACCGCAGAATGTCCGATACGCTGGATAAGCAATAATGCCGAGATTACAGGCGGAGCATATATTCCCCTGTCCGAATTAAAGCCCATAGACAACGACCCAAACGCCGTTTGGTTTGACAGCTCCGTAAAGGACAGAATACTCTCGGTTGACCTGAAAAATTACGGTATCACGCCCGACGACATCAAGAATTCAGAACTTGTTCCCTGCGCCGATAATCTTTCGAAATCAAATATCGGCATATATTCCGGAGATTCACTCCTCACACTCGCCCGCTATCCCAACGACGGGCTGCGAAACCTCGGAATGACAGAAACTGACAACAAGGCAGGAACATATACGACATATTATGCCGGTTCGGATAATGACCGTGTATCAAAATGGCATGCTCCCGACGAAGTATATATCCTCGGTTATTTTTCGGTATATTGGTCCTGCGACAAAACAAGAGTCCTTTCTTTTGACTATGACGCATGTAAAATGACGATACTTCAGGACGGAGGATACGAGCCGAAGAAAACGGAGGGAAAATATTACTGGTATAATATTCCGGAAGAACTCGATATGCCGGGAGAGTATTATATTTCTTCCGATGCAATCCTTTACTATTATCCGCTCGAAGAAGGCGGCGGAGACAGCATCATCTTCCCTCTCGCAAAATGCGACCTCATTCAGTCAACAGCCGACCGCATTGTTTTTGACGGATTCACGCTGAAAGACACCCGCGGCAAGGCACTTGACATAAACGGAAACAATATCACCGTAAAGAATTGCCGCATAGAAAGAATTTCAAACAACGGAATGACATTCAACGGCAACGACAACCTGCTTGAAGGATGTGAAATAGCCCGCGTCGGATATGTCGCCGTCAAAATGGACGGAGGCGACGTCGACACACTGACATCGTCGGACACCGTTGCCGCGAACAACTACATTCACAGTTACGCGGAATCAAAGCACCCATACAATGCGGCATTCGACATTAACGGCTGCGGTATCACAATCAGAAACAACGAAATCGCTTACAGCAATCACGTGGCAATAAGATATGCGGGAAACAACCATATGATTGAATACAACGATATCCACGACGTATGCCGTTTCGCATCGGATTCCGGAGCGATATCATCCAGCAGAACGCTGAAATATTACGGAAACATATTACGTTTCAACTATATTCACGATATCGGCAATCCAGAGCTGAAAAAGACGGACCTCGTGGGTATTTACTGGGACAGCGGTCTCGGAGGACAGACGGCATGCGGCAATATCTTTTCAAACATTTACGGCTACGGCATGGGTGTTTCCGGCGGTCCAGACAACACGATTAAAGATAATATTTTTATCAACTGCATCGTCAACATATCATACGACCAGCGATACTACGACAGGGCGGCGGCAGGCCAGCCCGGCTCGAGAAATAATCTTTCGACGGTTTACGATTATGTCCGTGAAAACGAGATATTTTCAAACGCATTTCCCACGCTGATCAAAATGATAAACGAACCGGAACTTGACAACGAATGGTTCTGGGCGGTTCCGGCAAGATCGGTAATATCCGGTAATGTCGCATTTGACAATACCGAATACGAAAACTACTCTTACCTTAAGACAAGATGGTATTTCGCCGATAAGGTTCTGGAGTTTTCCACGGTGGAAAACAATGTTTCCGTCGGAACATACAGCGGCAGCGAAAACGCTCCTTCACTCACGGAAGCAGTTGAGCAATCGGGACTTGACATAGACATATCGAAAATCGGAAGACTGAAATAAAAAACACATGAAACCGGACATTCCCGATGTGAAAGCATCTGAGAAAGTCCGGTTTTCCCATATCACGCCGTTAATCGGACTCGGCGCGCTCCTTTATTATAATAATTTACAATAAAACACAAAAAGACTATTGATATTTTATT
Organism: Eubacteriales bacterium; assembly: GCA_045629205.1. Taxonomy (GTDB): domain Bacteria; phylum Bacillota; class Clostridia; order Oscillospirales; family UBA644; genus JAZQLP01. Next base: position 880 of record JAZQQT010000080.1, on the reverse strand, counting down.
ATAAATATAGTATAATTATATTGAAAGCGGGTCTTGCGTGACTTTGCGTCGTGAACCATGTCAGGCAGGGAACTGAGCAGCATTAAGCGAATGTTAAGGTGCACAGCAAGTCCCCCGCTTTCTTTTTCCTAATTATGGGAGGATATACGTGCATTACGCTTTATACAGAAAATACAGGCCGACGACGTTCGACGACGTAATAGGTCAGGAACACGTTACCGATACTCTCCGCAATCAGATAATAAACGGCAGGCCCGCCCACTCGTATATTTTTACGGGAACGAGAGGAACGGGCAAAACGACCTGCGCGAAAATACTCGCAAAAGCCCTTAACTGCGAAAACCCTGTCAACGGGAATCCCTGCGGAGTCTGTTCCACCTGTAAAGGTATCGCCGAAGGAAGTATCTTTTCGGTCATCGAAATGGACGCGGCGTCCAACAACGGCGTAGACGACGTCCGCGGTATCATAGACGAAGTAATCTATCCGCCGATCGACGCCAAATTCAAGGTATATATTATCGACGAAGTCCACATGCTTTCAACCAGCGCGTTCAACGCTCTTCTCAAAACGATAGAAGAACCGCCGGAACACGCGATTTTCATATTCGCAACAACCGAAATCCAGAAAGTCCCCGCCACCATAAAATCGAGATGCGTCCGATTCGACATGTCGCGCCTCTCGAAAAAACAGCTTTCGGATTATGTTAAAGTCATAGCCTCAAAAGAAAACAAAAAAATATCCGACAGCATTGCCGACACGGTTGCCATACTCGGCGACGGCTCGGTTCGTGATACTCTCTCGGTCCTCGAAAAGGTCATAGACGTTGAAGACGAAAAAAAAGTAAACGAAATTCTCGGGATATGCGACAAAAAAGAGCTG
>JAZQQT010000079.1:0-19509 GCA_045629205.1 Eubacteriales bacterium | reverse complement strand
CAGACGCCCGATAGCGAATCGGGTCCATGGGAATCTCACCCCTGCCGGGTTCTCCGCCAGCTCCGTAGAGAAGTATCATTATCGCCTGAGCCTGTCATGGCCGTATCCGTAGCTACCGGATATTTCGGAAACAGTTTCGGGGTCGCTCCTCACCTTATGTCCCGCTAAAACCAAAAGCGGCAGGTGGATCATGGCGTACCGACCTGCGGCTTGGGGCTTTCGCCCCGGCTCAGGTAACGTATCTGATGATTGGATATTCAATTGTCAAGGAACTTGGGAGGATCTCATGTTTTGTCCTCTCACTTACCACTTGTGAATTTTTTTTGATTTGGACGAACTTTTTTTGAAATTTCTAAAAAAACTTTTTCACCGCCTTTTCGACAAATAAAAAGCGCCCATTACACCTGTTTCCGGTCGAAATGAACGCAAAAAAAAATAAGCCCGATGATTTCTCATCGAGCTTGATTACATTTTATTCTATTGAGCGAGCGAACTGAAGTTTCACCGGCTGAACGCCTTGGCAACAGCTATGTGCGTGCGTACTTCTTTTGGCAAAGGTACGATGCACGATAAGTTTTTGCTTGATATCGTCATGGCGGTTTTTGACAAAACTTCCTCAACCGTAGTTTTCAAAAAATCCTGCAAGCTTTTGTATCCCGAATGATAATACAGGTGCGCACGAGTAAATCCGACTCCCGGCAGATGATACAGTTCCATAAAAGCCGCCTGCTCCGCCGGATCTGACGTAAGTTTTGTGATCTCTTTGAATTTCTGCGGTTTTGGATCATAAATTGTCAGAAATCGCCGAAAAAGCTTCACTGTCACTTCGTCATGCAGCATAATACCGGCAAGTTCATCGTCAGACATTCGTGATACATCACTTTTTGTAACGCAGCCGAAACTCTTCAATCCTATGATCAGATCCTCCCGGATGCTTATTAATGAATGAAACCTGTCGCTGAGGCAATCTTCATTCAATAGAATTTTCAGCGACTCGATTGGATAATCCGTGTTAATCATTAATGTACCTTCAAATTAAAATTTGTTCTTGCAAAACAGCCTCACAGAATCAATCTGCGGGGCTGCATAAACGTCAAATGTGCGATTCATTCGCATTCGGTATAGTGCTGTATCATATTGGCACAAGCATTGGTGTATGGCATATGATTCAGCCGACCCCTTTGACAGTACTTCTGACCGACTTAATAGAGCTTTGCACCTGCCGGAATGTGGTTATCAACCATCAGAAGATGGAGTTCTTCTTCCTCACCGCGCTTGTTGATTGCGGAAAGAAGCATGCCGCAGGAGTCGATACCCATCATCGGTCTCGGAGGCAGGTTGGTGATCGCGATCAGCGTCTTGCCAACCAGTTCTTCCGGTTCGTAGAATGCGTGAATACCGCTTAAAATGGTCCTTTCCGTGCCTGTTCCGTCATCCAGAGTGAACTTAAGAAGTTTCTTAGACTTAGGAACCGCTTCACAGGCAATGACCTTAACGGCTCTTAAATCGGACTTGCTGAAGGTCTCGAAATCGACGAAATCTTCAAAGAGAGGTTCGATCGCAACGTTACTGAAATCGATCTTTTCTTCTACTGCGGGAGCAGCTTCAGGGGCACTTTCGACCGACTCAGTTTTGGAGACATTTGCAGACTTCTGACCATCTAAGCTCTTCATCGTCGGGAATAGTAAAACATCTCTGATTGCAGATGAATCGGTTAAGAGCATTGTCAATCTGTCGATACCGTATCCGATTCCTCCGGTAGGCGGCATACCGATTTCAAGTGCATTAAGGAAGTCTTCGTCTGTGTGATTTGCTTCTTCGTCTCCGGCTGCGGCTGCTTCATCCTGTAATCTGAATCTTTCACGCTGATCTATTGGATCGTTTAATTCGGAATAAGCGTTACACATCTCCCAACCGTTAATAAACAGTTCAAAACGTTCAACGTAATCCGGATTATCAGGTTTTCTTTTTGTAAGAGGGGAGACATCTACCGGATGATCCATAATAAATACGGGTTGTATCAGATTACTTTCACAGAATTCTTCAAAGAATAAATTCAGTATATCTCCCTTTTTATGTCTTTCTTCAAATTCTATATTCTTTTCTTTAGCAATCTTCTTAGCTTCGTCATCGGATTTGATTTCATTAAAATCTATGCCGGAATACTTTTTAACGGCATCTGTCATTGTTAATCTTTCAAACGGTTTGCCAAGGTCAATTTCTTTATCTCCGTATTTTATTGTTGTAGTCCCGCAAACCTCATTTGCCAAATACCTGAAAAGATTCTCGGTTAAATCCATCATTCCATGATAATCTGTATATGCTTGATAAAGCTCCATAAGAGTAAACTCCGGATTATGACGTGTATCTACGCCTTCATTCCTGAATACTCTGCCAATTTCATATACTTTTTCAAGGCCGCCTACAATTAATCGCTTTAGATATAATTCAAGTGAAATTCTTAATTTAACATCTTCGTTCAAAGCATTATAGTGTGTGTCAAAAGGTCTTGCCGCAGCGCCTCCGGCGTTAGCAACAAGCATTGGCGTTTCAACTTCCATAAATCCTCTTTCATCGAGATAACGTCTGATGGAAGATATAATTTTACTTCTTTTTATGAAAGTTTCTTTTACTTCCGGATTAACGATCAAATCAAGATATCTTTGTCTGTATCTGGTATCTGTATTTGTAAGACCGTGAAATTTTTCGGGAAGAGGTATCAGGGATTTTGATAAGAGTTTAATTGCTGTAGCATGAATAGAAATTTCTTCGGTTTTTGTTTTAAAAACAAATCCCTTGATTTCTATTATATCACCAATATCCCACATCTTTTTAAAAGATGTATATGCTTCTTCACCGATATCATTGACGGAAATATATGACTGAATTCGTCCCAGTTTATCCTGTATGGTCGCAAAACTTGCTTTTCCCATTATTCTTCTTGCAATCATTCTTCCGCAAACTGAAACATTTTTTCCTTCAAGTTCATCAAAGTTGTTTTTTATATCTGTACTTTCATGTGTTTGTTCTGCGACTGTGATTTTAAAAGGATCTTTGTCTTCTGCTTGCATCGCGAAAAGTTTTTGTCTGCGTTGAAGCATTTGTTCGTTAATATTATCTGCTTCGTTTTCGTTGTTCTTGGTTAGTATTTCTTCGTTCATAAAAACTATCCTTGTTTTAATTATTTGCAACTTCAATGCTTAATATTTTCATTGCGAATTGTCCGCCTGGGGCAATTGCTGTAACAGTTTCACCGATTTTATGTCCGAGCAATGCTGCACCTACCGGACTTTGATCCGAAACCCTGTTATTCAGAGGATCCGCCTCTGTTTTTCCTACAACTTCATATTTGATTTCTTCTTCGTCTGTTAAATCAAAAACTGTTACAATTGTACCTATTGTAACTTCATCACCGTTGAAATCTGTTTTGTCGAGTATTTTAACGTTTTTAAGAACTTCTTCAATATATAAAATACGTGCTTCCATTTCATTTTGTGCTTCACGTGCGGCATCGTATTCGCTGTTTTCCGACAGGTCACCGAATTCTCTTGCAACTTTAATTTTTTCGGAGATTTCATTTCTTTTTACGGCTTTGAGATATGAAAGTTCTTCTTCGAGTTTTTCTTTTCCTTCTTTTGTTAAAACAATGGGCTTGCTCATTTTTTTTCTCCTGTTATTCAATGATTGATTTTATATAATTAATTGCAGCAATCAGCTGATTATCATTTGTTTCGTTAAGTAAATAAAACCTTTTGTTATCTTCTTCATTCATAATAACTTCAATATCGGGAACCAATCCGATTCCGTTGTAGTTTATTCTTGATTTTGTGACGTAATTGAATGTTGTAAGTTTAATTGCCGAATTATCATAAAGCGAATATGTGGTTTGACCTACACCTTTGCCAAATGATTTTTCTCCTATCAGAAATGATTTGTTTAAATCTCTTAATGCTGATGAAAATAATTCACTTGCGCTTGCTGAAGATTCGTTTATTAAGACACACATCGGTAAATCGGTAAGTCTTGCTCCTGAAGATTTATAAACTTCTTCGTTATTCTTTTCCTGAATTATTACAAGTTCATCTTCCGGGACAAGCAGATTAAGCATGTTGATTACGGTATTCAGTTCTCCTCCGGGATTATTTCTGACATCAAATATGAAGCCCTTAACACCAAGACTTAATAAAGTTGTTACGGCAGTTTTGAATTCACTAAAAGCATTTGTATTGAATTCATGGATTCTGATGAATCCGATATTTTTTTCAATTACTTTATAATCTATTTCTCTTTGGAGAAATGATTGTCTGATTACCGTGATATCTTTAGTCTCATTTTCGCGTTGTATAGTTAGTGTGACAGATGTGTTTTTTTCACCGAGTATTTTATTGATAGCGTCTTCGTATTTTGTTCCGATGATGGATTCACTGTTTACTGCGATAATTACATCGGTTGGTCTGATATCAGCTTCTTCAGCAGGGGAGTTTCCTAAAACCCGTTTAACTATGAGACCGTTTTCTATCTTATCAGATTGTGTGTAAACAGCCACTCCAATTCCTGTAAAATTACCGGCATTACTATTAAGAAATTCTTGATAGTCAGATTCGGTAAAATATTCGCAGTAATTATCTTCGAGTGTGAAAACATAGTATCTTAAAGCATTATCAATTGCATCTTGTTTATTAAAATCACATATGCCGTTTTCTGAGATAACTTTATCTATTGCTTGGATTTTTTCTGAAAGTTCGTTTGATTTTATAATCGGATTGATCTTGACTGATAGATACACGTTAAATGCAGTAATACATATTGCAGCTGTTATAACAATAGTCAGAAATGTTTTCCAATATTTGTTCATCAGATTTATTGACCTTTAATTTTTTCGATTGCAAACTGAAGTTGATCGTCCTCTTCGTCTGTCAAGGTGCTGAATGCAGCTTCCTTTTCTTCATTTAAAATGCAAAAATAATTTGGACTGACACCGTTTCCGTTAAATCTTTCTCCTGCAGGTGTTACATATTCAAAAGCAGAAAGTCTGATTGCCGAACCGTCTGATAAAGCAATATCGCGTTGTCCTGTTCCAATTCCTTTTGAAACGTTTCCGACAATTTCAGCATATCCGTTATCTCTGAGAGAAGAAGAAAAAATTTCGGCGACTCCGGATGTCTGTGAATTTTGAATAACAATTGTCGGAATATCCAAATGCTTGTCATCCGAAAAATAATGTTGTAATTCAGAGGAATTTTTTTCTCGCAAAGATACGATAATACCGGCAGGTAAAATTTCATCTAACAACTTTACCGTATCTTCAAGTTCGCCTGAAAATGTAAAACGGACGTCTATGATAAGTGATTTTGCGCCTTTGCTTTTTAAATCGTCAACTGCAAACATAAAGTCAGATGTTGTGTTGCTTACAAACTCTTTTATATAAATATAACCGATGCTGTTAGACACAAGTTTATAATTAATTGTTTGTGGAACAAAATCTCTTCTTGTAACGTCTATGTCGAGAATACTTGCGGTGTCTGCTCTGACTATTGATAACGTAACGACAGAACCTTCTTCGCCGAATAATTTCTGCACAGCTTTTTTGTATCCGTCCTCTGTAACATAAACATCATCAATTGCAATAATAACGTCATTATTGCATATTCCTGCGAGTTCGGCAGGGGACTGCCCCTGACAATAATCAACCTTTATACCGCCTGTTCCTGTATCAAAAGAATACTTAATTCCTATTCCGACATATGAACCGTCAACAGAAAGGTTACCTTTAAAATTTTTTTCGTTAAGATAATATGAATAAGGATCTCCGAGTTTATTAATATATCCTCCTACAATTCCGTCAAGAATATCATCATAACCGTTAACGGGATCAATAGAGTTTATATAACTTCTTGTAATAATTTGATTTACAGTTTCAAGTTTTTGGTACATTTGTCTGTTTTTGCTCAAATCACTGACTATATTACTCATATAATAGTAAGTTCCGATTGCCGTAATAATCGCAGTTGCAACAATCAGAAAAAAAACAGTTCCCAATCTGACTCTTTTTTTCATAAAAATTAACACCAGTATTTAATCAAATAGATTTTTCATCTTGTCAGGATCATTTTTATAATTGACATAATCAGCAGGATTCAAATATTCACCTTTAACATATAGACCAAGATGTAAATGATTACCTGTTGAATTACCTGTTGTTCCAACTCTTCCTATAACATCGCCCTGTTTAACTTCATCTCCGACTTTTACAAGAATTTTAGAACAGTGACAGTAAATTGTTGATATTCCGCCACCATGGTCTATACGAATTTTTAATCCACCTCCGGTATCAACCCAACCGGCAAGAATAACCGTTCCTGATGCACAAGCATGTATATCAGTTCCTGAAGGTGCAGGTATGTCTATACCTGTATGGTAATCCTTTTTTCCATATAATGTTCTCCATCCGAACGGAGAAGAGACTCTGCTGTAATTATATAACGGCCAAATAAGAAATTGATCTGTAAATTGTTTCTGTGCATCCATCAACTTGGATACTTCTTTATCAAGTTCTTCTTCAAGTCTGTTAAACTCTTCTTGTTGAGCTGCAAGTGATTCTTCGTCAGCTTTTAATTTACTTATTTGGTTATCAAGGTCAGAAATTGCCGACTCTTGCTTTTTCAGATTTTCAGAAAGTTCATCTAAGGCTTTTATGCTTTCGTTTTGTTTTTGCTCAAGCTCGTATCTGTCTTGTCTTATAGAAACTAATGCATCTGACAGACTCGACATTATTGATTTATCGTAATTAATTATATATGCCGTAAAGTCCATGCGCGTAAGCATTTCCGAAAAACTTTTTGAGGTTAAGAAAATTTCCAGATAACTTATTGTTCCGTTTTCGTAATTTGCTCTGATTCTGGCCCTGTATAAATCATATGTATTGTCATAAATATCCTGTGTTTGAGAAATCTGCTCATCAAGAATGTCAATGCTATCCTCAAGATCCGTGATATATTCTTCAAGATATTCTCGCTCTTTCTGAAGATTCTGTATCTGTTCTTCTATGAGCATTTTGGCTTTCATAGATTGATTTTTATCATTTTTTGCTTCTTTTAATTTTGAAGATATAGAATTTTGTTTTTTTGATAATGAATTGAGTTGCTCTTTTATATCGGCAATTTTATCATTTATTTCTTTTAACGATGAATAATCAGATTCTGCCGAAAAAGAATTTGTAAAAATAGTAGAAAAAGAGGGAATTAATAATGAGATTATAATCATTATTACACTAATCAATAATGTGGTTTTTTTCATATTACTTCACCACTTTCTTTGTTAAGATATTTACGTAATGGCATAATCATTCCGAATCCTCCTATTAATGCTCCTCCGAGTATGAAAATCAGAATAATAGTTGAAAAATTATCCAGAAATGAAACGGGAGTTATAAAGGCAAGTTCAATAATGACTTGATAAAAAATATAATAATACAATAAATTTAAAATAAAAAATCCTAAAATTCCCGAAATAATGCCGATAAATATACCTTCAAAAAAGAATGGAAATTTAACGAAGAAATCAGAAGCTCCGCAATATTTCATAATGTATATTTCATTTTTTCTTGCGGCAATTTCAGATTTAACCGTACTGCTTATTACAAGAAGCGAAACGACTAACAAAAATAATATGGCAATAATAAATAAAAACATCAGGATATCTTTAATATTCGATAGACTGTCGAAAACTTCTTTTTTCTGAACAATATTTGCTGCGCCTTTAATTTTTTGTATTTCAAAAAGTGTTTGATCGTATTTCGTAAAATCTTTCATTTCGATTATAAAAGAATTACGTAAAATTGATGGGTCTAGTCCTTCGGTAATTTCAGAATATTCTTCTCCGAAACTTGATTTATATTCTTCCATTGCTTGTTCTTTGGATTTATATGTAATCGGAGAAACTATATTATCAATTTTACTTAAAGCATTACCGTATTCCGTTAATTCTTCGGAAGAAAGGTTTTCATCTATATAAATTACCAATTGATTTTGTTTTCCAAGACTGTTGATAATCGCGTTGACATTTTGTAAAAATATAACAGAAGTTCCAATCAGCGACATACATACTGTCAGGATAAGAGTTGAAGCTGCTGTAAATATCCGATTTCTAAATAAATTGGAAAAAGAAGTTCTGATTAAAAATATAAAGCTGTCAAAACTCATTGTTAATGATCTCCTCTTTTATTCTTTTCGATTTTGGAATGTCATTAACAAGAACTCCGTCTTCAAGCACAAGCGTGCGCATATGAAATTCATCAACAAAATGCTTTTCGTGTGTTACAACAATTATTGTTGTTCCTTGCTGTTTATTGATTCTTCTGAAAAGTTTCATGATTTCTCGGGAACGTTCAGGATCGATATTACCGGTTGGTTCGTCCGCAATAAGTATCTGTGGACCATTTGCCATTGCTCTTGCAATAGCAACACGTTGTATTTCTCCGCCTGATAGTTTATTAGGCATTTCTGTTTCTTTATCTGGTAAACCTACAAGATCAAGGGCAAATTTTACTCTTGATTTGATTTCTTTACGTGATGCCCCTACAACGCGAATTGATAATGCAACATTGTCAAAAACATTGAGATTTTGAATCAAACGGAAATCCTGAAATACGCGGCCCATCTGTCTTCTGTATTGCGGAATTTGTTTGGATGACAATGACTTTGTATTCTTGCCGCCAACAATTACTTTTCCGTCTGACGGCATTTCATCGCAGAATAATAGGTTCATCATTGTCGTTTTTCCTGCGCCTGAATGACCTGTAATAAATACAAATTCTCCTTCGTCAATTGAAAATGTAACATTTTTTAATGCTTGAACATTATTTTTATATATCATAGAAACATTTTCAAATTGAATCAAACAGTTATTAGTCATTATTGCTCACCTTTTGAAATTTGAAAAAGATATTTTAATATTTAGTAGGATTTGATGTCATATATTTTTTCACCATAAGAGCAACTTTAAATACAATCGCATCGTCAAACTCTTTTAAATCTAATCCTGTAATTCTTCTGATTTTATCCAGGCGGTAGACAAGAGTATTGCGGTGAACGAATAATTTTCTTGATGTTTCAGAAACATTTAGATTATTCTCAAAAAACTTTTGAATCGTAAACAATGTTTCATGATCAAGTGAATCAAGATTTCCTTTTTTAAATACTTCATCAAGAAATGTTTCACATAAATTAGTGGGCAAATAATAAATCAAACGACCTATTCCGAGATTTGAATAGGAAATAATTGATTTCTCCACATCAAAAACTTTTCCGACTTCAATAGCAACCTGTGCCTCTTTAAATGATCTTGAAATATCTCTTAATGATGTTACTGTAGTTCCGATTCCTATAACTGCTTTTGTATAAAACTCGTTATTCAAAGTGTCAAGAATGGATTTTGATAACTTTTCAACGTCTTTTATATCTGTGGATGACCTGATATCTTTTATGAGCGCGATATCAGTATCATTAACGCTTATTACGAAATCTTTTGTTTTATCTGGAAAAAGAGTTTGAATTGTATCATATGCAAATACATCTGTCTTATCCAGTAAACGAATTAAGACGACAACTCTTGCTCCATCAATCAGTAAATGGAGTTCTTTGCTTTTTGAGTAAATGTCTCCGGGTAGAATATTTTCAAGCATAATATTTTTTATAAAATTAGTTTTATTGTACTTATCATCATAAAACTCTTTAAGTGTGTCAAGCATAACAGACATTACACTGATTAAATTCTCCGCAACATCATCGCTGCCTTGAATAAAAATAAAATATTCGGTTTTCGTTCCCGAACCTATAACGGAGTATGTTGTATTATTAAAAACGATTTTGTTATTTGTATGAAGTTGATCTATGATCTTTTTGTCAATAATAGTATTCGATAAAGCAGGATTATTGCATGCCACAACAGTACCGTTATCATCAAAAATACCGATGGTTCTGTCAGTTGCACCTTTGATTTGTTGTATTACGTTTTGGAAATATTTTACTGACATTATTAATAAACCCCTTAATAATATTTTGGTTATATTATATAATAAAATAATATAAAAGTCAACTATAATTCGGCAAAAAAACTGCTGAAGTTTTATTTGAATAATTCTTCGGCAGCTTTTATGTCCTGTTCTATTTGATTTTTTAAATTATTTAAAGTCTCAAATTTGATTTCATCACGAATTTTTGTTTTAAAAAATACACGCATTTCAGAATTCGATTTAATTTCGAAATCGTAATGATTGATTAAATGTGTTTCGATTACAGTTTCATGTGAATCTGTTACTGTGGGACGTGAACCTATATTCGTAACTGAAGGGATTACAATGTCGTTTGAAATAATATATGAAGCATATACGCCGACTTGCGGAATTAAAAAATCGGATAAATGATTTTGATTTAATGTAGGGTAACCGATTTTTGTCCCTATATGGTTTCCTGACACAATCGGAGCATTATATGAAAAATCTCTTCCCAGTATCATATTGGCTTTTTTTATTTCGCCGTTACTGATTAATTTTCTTACCGCAGTTGATGAGAAACCATTGACTGGTATACAAATAAACGGAATATTTTTTGATAAAAAAATCTGATTTATCTTTTTAGTGTCACAAGATGCATTGACTCCGCACTTGAAATTTTCACCGCAAACAAAACCTTTGACACTATATTTTCTGATAATATAATCAAAAAAAGCTTCTCCGGATAATGATGACATTGTGTAATCAAAATCTATAGCTTCAACTTGTGAAATACCGCACTGTAGAATCAAAGATTTTTTATAATCAAAATCAGTTATTAGGTCAGTCGTTTTTCCGAAAAATTTTTTTGTATTATTGGAAAAAGTTAAACATATTGCTTTCTGTCCGAATTTGTTTGCATTGGCAACAGTTTCATATAATATTTTTGTGTGTCCGAGATGAACACCGTCAAAATCTCCGATTGTAATAAATGACAAAGCAATCACCTGAAATGAATTATAGCTGATTCTTCCAAACTAATGAAAGAAAATTATTTTTTACGGTTCCGATTCCCATAAATTCATTTTTATCTGAAAATACCTTGCAAAGATTTTCTTTATTGGGAAAATCAGAAAATCTGGCAGAATCTATTTTTCCGCCGTTTAAACAGTAATTAACTGCAGATACATCAAGAAAAGTAACCGGATAATCCTCAAATATTTTTTCGATTTTAATTGAATACTTTTCTTCATCAAGTTGTTTTACTGATTGTAATAAATCTTCAATGGAAACACATTGATTTATACTGATTCCGCCGGAAAGCGTTCTTTGAAGAGAGTACATACACCCACCCGAGCCAAGAGTATTTCCTATGTCAGCACATAATGTCCTTATATATGTGCCTGGAGAACACTTGACGTCGAGAACAAACTTATTAGAATATTCTGTTGGAACGACATCGATACTGTAAATATTGATTTCTCGTTGTGGTCGATCTACGGTTACTCCTTTTCTTGCAAGATCATAAAGTCTGACACCATCTTTTTTTATCGCAGAATACATCGGAGGTGTCTGTTTTATTTTACCTAAAAAAAGATTTGAAATATTCAAAACATCTTTAATATCGTAAATACAATCTTTCTTTTCGAGAATATTTCCGGTAATATCTTCAGTATCTGTAGTTACGCCTAATAGTAAACCGGCTTTATATTCTTTCATTGGCGGAAGATAATCTGATAATTTTGTATGTGACTCCGTTAAAATCGGAAGAACGCCTGTACAAATAGGATCAAGAGTCCCCGAATGTCCGATTTTAATTTTTCTTCCTGATTCAAAAAAAGCTTTTTTAATAATATTTACTATATGAGATGATGTTATCCCTGAAGGTTTGTAGATAGGAAAAATCATACAAGTAAACCTGCTTTTTTAATTGCAGAAGAACATCTGTCTGTTAAAATTGTTTTAATTTCTTCTATAGAACAGTCAAAAGAGCATCCTGATGCTTTCTTATGGCCTCCGCCACCGAATTCCTCGGCAATTTCCGCAACATTGATTTCATCATTCATTGATCTGAATGATACTCTGATTGTTCCGGTTTCAGTTTCTTTTAAAGTAATGCCTACAACAACACCTTTAAAACGTCTGCACAAAGATGAAAATCCGTCAACATCAATTCTATTATTGAAGCTCTTGATAAAGTGCTGGGTTACTGTTAAAAAAACGATTTTACCATTCTCTCTGCTATCAACATCTTTTAAAATCATGCTTTCTGCAAGTATCTGCTCGTATGGAACTTCATCAAAAAGTTTTCTGTTTATTTCTTCTGAATTAATACCGTATTTTAAAAGTTCAGAAGCAACAATATGGGTATGCGGTGTCACGTTTGAATATTTAAAGCAACCGGTATCAGAAGAAATTGCTGTATAAATCTTTTCTGCTATTTCCTTATTAATTTTAATTTCGGCTGCTTTTATTAAGTCAAAAAGAAATTCTCCGGCAGATGATGAATTTGAATCAATCATTGATATTTCCGCATAGCAAGTGTGCGTAAAATGATGGTCTATGCAGTATTTAATTTTATTCAAAAATGAGTTGAACCTGTCTCCGATAAGTAGAGCAGAAGCTATATGTACTGCAACGATAGATGCATTTGGTATATAATCGTAAAGTTCTGATTTACCTTCGGAAATAAAAGATATTCTGTCAGATAACTTATCAGAGCAAATAACTGTTGCTTTTTTTCCATAGAATTCAAAAAGCTTTTTCAACGCAAAAGCTGTTCCGATAGTATCTCCATCGGGGTTTTTATGCGTTAAGATATTGATACTTTCTTCGGATAATAGTTTTTTAAAATTTTCAACTGCAGATAAGTCTGCCATATTATTTCTCTTCCTTTTGATCATTGTGGTATGTAAAACCACTGATAATCTTTTCAATTTTAGCACCGGTAGCAATTGAGTTATCCAAAACAAAAGATAAATCAGGAACGATGCGTAATTCCATGCTTTCGGCTATCTTTTTCCGTATAAACCCTTTTGCGGATTTAAGACCTCGTTTGATTTCGATTTCATTATATTCACCGAGAATACTTATATATACGGTTGCATGACTTCTGTCTGAAGAGACTTCTGTCCGAACGACTGATACAAATGGAGGTATACGAGGATCTTTAATTTCATTTAAAACCGACGCTATTGTTGATCTGAGCTCACTTTCCAATCTCATATTTTTGATATTGGAATCGTGTTTTTTTATCATTTAATTCCTCTTATTTTTTTATTTCTTCGTTAATAAAGGCTTCTATGATATCGCCGTCTTTAATATCGTTGTAATTAAGAATCCCGATACCGCATTCATAACCTTCTGCTACTTCTTTTGCATCGTCTTTAAAACGTTTGAGAGAATCAATTTTACCTTGATGTATAATGATGTTGTCTCTTGAAAGTCTGATTTCAGCATTTCTGGTAATTTTACCTTGTTTTACATAAGAACCTGCAATTGTTCCAACACCGGAAACTTTGAATGTCTGTCTTACTTCTGCATATCCAATTACGACTTCTTTGAATTTCGGAGCCAACATACCTTTCATTGCAGCTTCGATTTCTTCCAAACAATCATAGATGATTCGGTATAGACGAATGTCGATTCCTTCTTTTTCTGCCATGGCTTTTGCATTTGGTTCAGGTCGAACATTAAATCCGATAATAATTGCCTTTGAAGCCATTGCCAGCATTACATCTGATTCTGTTATTCCACCGACAGCGCTATGTATAACGCTTATTTTAACTTCTTCGTTTGATAACTTTTCAAGAGAAGCTTTAACTGCTTCAACAGATCCTTGAACGTCAGCTTTTACAAGTAGACTTAATGTTTTGACGCTGCCGCTTTGAATATGTGCAAACAAATCATCAAGTGACACGTTCGCATTTGCTTTGAATTGTTCTTCTTTGTGTTCATGCTTACGTTGTTCAACAAGTTCTTTTGCCATTCTTTCATTATTTACTATATGGAAAATATCTCCGGCATTCGGAACTTCAGATAATCCGACTACCTCGACCGGTGTAGAAGGACCCGCATCTTTTATGCGCGCACCTTTGTCGTTCACCATTGTTCTTATTTTACCGACTGTCATACCGGCAACCATAATGTCACCTGTATGCAGTGTACCGTTTTGAACAAGGACTGTGGCAACGGGACCTCTGCCTTTATCTAATTTTGCTTCTATAACGGTTCCTTTTGCTTCTCTGGCAGGATTAGCTTTTAAATCCTGCATATCGGCAACAAGTAATACCATCTCAAGAAGCTGGTCTATACCCGTACCTTTAACGGCTGATACAGGCACACAAATTGTGTCGCCGCCGTATTGTTCCGGAACAAGATTGTATTCCATTAATTTTTGAATTACTTTATCAAAGTTTGCCGTAGGTTTATCCATTTTGTTTACAGCAACAACAATGGGAACATTTGCTGCCTGAGCATGGTTAATTGCTTCAATTGTCTGGGGCATAATTCCGTCATCAGCTGCTACAACAAGTATTACAACGTCGGTAACCTGTGCACCGCGAGCACGCATAGATGTAAATGCTGCATGTCCGGGCGTATCAAGAAACGTTATTGTTCTTCCGTTAAGACTTACAGAATATGCGCCTATGTGTTGTGTAATGCCGCCTGCTTCACCATTAACAACATTGGTGTGTCTGATTGCATCGAGCAGGGAAGTCTTACCATGGTCAACATGCCCCATAACTACAACAACAGGGCTTCTAGTTTCAAGATTCTCATAATCGTCTTCAGAATTATCAATAAGTTGTTCTTCTATAGTTATAACAACTTCCTTTGAAACTGTTGCGCCAAGTTCTTCGGCAACTAAAGCTGCAGTATCATAATCAATAATCTGTGAAGCACTTGCCATTATACCGAGAAGCATGAGCTTTTTAACAACATCGGCATTTGTCATACTTAATTTTGATGCTAATTCGCTGACGGAAATCGCTTCCGGAAGAACGATATTACTGAGATGTTTTTTCTTATCTTTTTCGTATTGTTCCATACGCCGGATTTTTGCTTGTTCTTCTTCTCTTTGCGCTTGCGAATTTCTGTTGGAATTTTGTTTTCCGTTTTTAATTTTCTGTTTAGATTTTCCGTAATCTTTTGAATTTACTCTTGCTGAATCCGCGATTTCATCGTTTCTTGCATTGTATTTTGAAAGATTTACATTATTTGAGGCACGAGTATCAACAACTTTAACATTTTTCTTTGCAACGATACCTGAATGTCCGTCATCTGTTTCTTCATATACTATAACTGCAGGCTCAGATTGGTTATTATTAATAAAGGTCTTGACCTGTTGTTTTGGTTTATTTTGACGGTTATTATCTTTAGAATTGTTTTTGGTAAAAGTCGGTTTGGAAAATTGCTGCTGTTTGGGTTGTTGAGTCATCTTTTGCTGTTTTTTCTCAATTGCTTCACGTTTTTTGCGTGCTTCTTCTTCGATTTTTTCTTTCTCTGCTTTAAGTCTGGCTTCTTCAGCGGCTTTTTCTTCGGCTTCTTTCTTTGCTTTTGATTCTTGTTCGGCTTTTGCCTTCTTTTCCGCTTCTTCTATTTCTGCTTTTTTCTGTTTTTCTTCTTCTTCCTTTTGTAAAGCACAGTCGCTGAAAAAATCCATCATATTTGTGCCTGTCTTAGTTTGAGTCAAATAATCAAAAATATAATTTAAATTATCTTCTTCAATGGATTTTCCTGAACTGAAATTGTCTGCATTGCTCCCGGTATATTCAGATAAAATATTTTGAATTTCTGAAAAATTAACATTTAAATCTGTTGATAATGCTTTAAGTTTATATCTGGTGGTTGATGCCATCTGTATTTCCTCCTGCATAAATTTGAATTTGATTTGCCAACCCTTTATCTGTAACTGCAGATACGGCAACTCGTTGAACACCTAATAATTTTCCCAAATCAGCTTTACACATATCTGTTTGAATAATGATATCGCAATTTGATTTTTCTATTGATTTTTTCTTCGTTCGATCTGATACATCATTGGAAAATACCAAAACGAAAATATCTTTTTTTGACTCTTCTATTTTATCTAATCCCAGAATTAAATTTCCAGATTTACGTGCTAATCCTAAATAAGATTTAAATTTTACATTCATTTTCGTTTTTTAATAAGTTATCGTAAAAAAATTGATTCAGAGAACATTTTAGCATTTTTTCGGGTCTATGGCTTTTAGCAGCTGTTGAAATGCACTTACTTTCGTTACAAATATAAACGGATCTACCGCATACTGAATTTGAATCAACTATTGTGAGTGTATTATCAATATTGACAATGCGCATCATATTTGCTTTATGTTGTTTTTTTCCGCAAGATACGCACATCCTTGTAAAGGCGCCTTTTCCTTTTTGTTCCTGGGTTTTCAAATCATTATACCTGATTCTATCTTCCGATTATATCTATTTTATATCCGGTGAGTTTAGCTGCCAGTCTGACATTTTGTCCGGATTTACCTATTGCCAATGAAAGTTTGTCCATGCTTACTGATACTCTGATTGTTTTCTCTGTAACATCAATTTCTTCAACTTCGACGTCGGCAGGAGAGAGAGCAGAAGTTACAAACATACTGGGGTCATCGTAAAATCTGATTAGGTCAATATTTTCTTTTCTGACATTATCTTCTTCACCTTGAATATTTGAAAGAATAGCTGAAAGTCTGGCGTGATTTTGTCCGATACAAGCACCGACAGGATCAACATTACTGTCCGGATCGGCATAGACTGCAACTTTTGTTCTAGAACCTGCTTCTCGTGCAACACTTACGATTTCAACAGTTCCGTCTGCTACTTCTGGAACTTCAAGTTCAAATAATTTTTTAATGAATTCATTTCCTAATCTTGTAATAATAATATCCTGTCCTTTGGGACTGTGTTTGATATCTGCAACAAGAACTTTTACATAGCTGTTGAGTGTGAAAATTTCACCGGGGATCTGCTGATTAACCGGAAGGGGAATCTCATATTTTCCATATTCAAGAAAAACTGTTTTATTCTTTTCCATACGTCTTACTTTGCCGGTAATGATAGTTCCTTTAATTGCTTCAAAATCTTTGATAATAGAACTGTTAACGGCTTCGTTAATGGCTTGAACTATTACGTTTTTTCCGATTTTTGCAGCAATTCTTCCGACAGTTGCTGTATCAACATCATATTCAACGTAATCACCGATTTGATATTTTCTGCTTATTTTCTTTGCTTCTGTAAGAGTAATTTCAGAGTTTTCATCATTTTCAATTTCTTCAACTACAAGTTTTTTTGTAAAAACCCTGATAGTTCTTTTTTCTTCATCTATAACTGCGTCAACACATTCCTGCGGAACATTTTTATCTCTTTTAACTGTAGCAATAAGAGCAGCTTTAATTTTTTCATACATGTATTCTTTTGCAATACCTTTTTCCGCTTCTAACAAATCAAGAGCTTCAAAAAATTCTTCGTTTTTTTTCATATCTTTACCTTTCTGATTAAATCAAGTCAATAATGATTTTAGCGATATCTGATCTTTTAAAAATCGTTTGCTTGTTTTCTGTTTCTATTAATAAATTTTGATTTTCATAACTGATTAATTGCCCCGTAAACGTTTTAGAATTATTTATCGGTTTATATAATTTTAGTGTAATTTCTTCACCTATAAATTGCAATATGTGACTGTCTTTTTTTAATTCTCTTATAAGTCCTGCAGATGATATTTCAAGTGAATATGATTGTTCAATAGGATCGGCTGCATCAAGTGCCGGATTTAATTCTTTTGCAACGTTTTCACAATCTTCGATAGAAACTCCTTCCGGTTTATCGATATAAATTCGCAAAACAAAACCCGAACCTTCTTTTTTGAACTCGATATCCCATAGAATAAGATTAAATTTTTCAATTATTGGGATAACTAATGACTCTGTGATTTCTATTACACTCATAAAAATCCTTCCGTAAATTATTAAGAAGAGCGGTCTCCCGCTCTTCAAATTTATTTAATTATACACATAAATTATTAATAAGTCAATAGTTTTAATTATAAATTCGATTTAATTGTTTGAATTTTTTGTAAATAAATAAAATATTTAAATTTGTACTTTTAATTTATGTTATCTTTGGTATAATTAAACAGGGAGATGATTTAAATGGTTATATTCGGAAATGACTGGGATAAAATTATGGCCGGTGAATTTGATAAAGAATATTATTTAAAATTAAGAAGTTTTCTGAAATCCGAATATCGGACAAAAACGATTTATCCGAATATGTTCGATATTTTTAATGCTCAGAAATTTACGCCTTATTCCGAGGTTAAAGCTGTTATTATAGGGCAGGATCCGTATCACGGAAAAGGGCAGGCTCATGGTCTTTGTTTTTCTGTCCAGGATGGAATACCTCAACCTCCATCATTACAAAATATTTTTAAAGAATTGAATTCTGATCTTGGTATTGATATACCTGCTTCAGGGAATCTCACTAAATGGGCAATGCGGGGTGTTCTTTTGTTAAATTCTACATTGACAGTTCGTGAAGCATTACCCGGAAGTCATAAAGGATACGGATGGGAAATTTATACAGATAATGTTATTAGGAAACTAAATGAACACGAGGCTCCTATTGTATTTTTTTTATGGGGAAATTATGCCAAAGAAAAAAAGAATCTTATAACAAATCCAAAGCATCTTGTTTTAACTGCCGCTCATCCGTCTCCTCTTTCTGCGTATAACGGGTTTATTGGATGCAGACATTTTTCAAAATGCAATGATTTTCTTAAAATAAATAAGCTTATACCAATTGATTGGAGCTTATAAAAAAGGTTTCGGATTTCCGAAACCTTTTTTATAAGCTAATTATTTGAGTCAAGATATCCTTGTAGTAAAACCGCAGCTGCAGCCATATCAATTTTTTGACGTTGATTTTTAGCATCAATCAAATTGTCATGTAATTTATTAGATGCAATTACGGTTGTATAAGCTTCATTTACCATTTTTACCGGTATATCAGTTCTTTTTGAAAGAAAAGTGGCGAAAGATGTCGTTTTTTGAACCATTTCACTTTCTTTTCCGTCGGTTCTTAAAGGTAATCCGACTATAATCAGTTCAACTTTTTTTTCGGCAGCTATATCAAGAACTGCTTTGGTGAGTCTTGTCCTTCCGTATCCGGAAAAAACGCAATATGGAGTTGCTAAAATTGAATTTTTATCGCTTAATGCTATTCCAGTTTTAGCTAATCCGAGATCAATTGCCATAATTACCATGACAACCCTCAGTCAAGGAAATCCTTCAACTTTTTACTACGGCTTGGATGTCTTAGCTTTCGCAATGCTTTTGCTTCGATTTGTCTGATTCTTTCACGAGTAACACCAAAAAGTTGTCCGACTTCTTCGAGTGTTCTTTGACGACCGTCATCCATGCCGAAACGTAATCTCAAAACATCCCTTTCACGGGGAGAAAGACTACCTAATACTTCATGCAAATCTTCTCTTAAAA
>JAZQQT010000078.1:0-7946 GCA_045629205.1 Eubacteriales bacterium | reverse complement strand
AAAATCGTCGCCGTGCTGTTTTGCCATTTCGTAAGCAAGAGGAATACCTTTTGCTTCTGCCGTAATGATATAATCATATTCGGGAGCCTTTTTCAAAAGTTCGGCAGCACAGGAAACCGTCAGTTCAGCATCGCCGAACATGACAAAAGCTCCGATATAAAGAGAATCGTTTACCGGACAAAGCGGCAGATATCTGTCATGTCCTGCAATAGTGATTTTATAGTCCATAACTCACCAGATTATTCGGCTTTTCCGTCTTCTTTTGAAGTTTTTTCTTCGATGGCTTTTTTACCTGCATTGCGAAGTGCGTTAACGCCTTTTACGATAAGGAAAACACAGAGCGCAGTGATAATAAAGTTGATAATAAGTTGAATGAGATTACCGTATGCAACGATCGTTGCGCAGTCTGCTTTTGCATCCGCAAGAGTTGCATAACCGGTAAAATCTGCAGCCTTCCCGAGTTCCCCATATTTGAGAACAACAAACATATCTTCAAAACTTGTTTTGCCAGTAAGAAGACTTACAAACGGGTTAAGGATATCGTTAACAACGCTGTTTACTATTGCAGTGAAAGTAGAACCGATTATCATACCTACAGCAAGATCCATTACGTTGCCCTTTGCAATAAACTCTTTGAATTCAGAAAAGAATTTTTTCATAATACACCTCATAAATATTATTTTATAAAAATAATATCACACCATTAACGATTTGTCAATGATGTGATGGATATAATATTTATTTTTATCAGTCAGATTCCTTATCGCTGAGAGCGATTGATGCTTTTACGGTAACCGTGCGGTTATAACATTCAAACATATCGTTGACTTTCTGTTTGTCTGAAACTCTTGTGCAAAGGCTTACGACAGGAACGATAACCAATCCGGCGACCATCGAAAGAACACCTGCATTAATAGGAGACGAGAAATATTCGTTTATGAATATTTTACCGGTGAAATTACAATACATACATGCGCACATTATAAGAACACCTACGATAAAGCTTGACCATACGGCGGCCTTTGTGGTTCGTTTCCAATACAAACCGTAAAGGAACGGTGCCAGAAAAGCACCCGCGAGAGCGCCCCATGAAATACCCATAAGCTGAGCGATAAACGTAACCGAGCTCTTTACCTGAATAATCGCGATTACGGATGAAACTATGATAAAGAAAACAACAAGAATTCTTATCCACGTCAGTTTACTCTTTTCGGATAATCCGCCACGTTTTTTCATTGCAGGGTTAATTACATCGAGTGTGAGAGTGGAACCGCTCGTAAGAACAAGTGATGAAAGCGTTGACATAGAAGCGGAAAGAACGAGTATTACGACGATACCTATCAGTATATCCGGAAGATTTTTAAGCATACTCGGGATGATACTGTCAAATACTGGACTTCCGTTAGCAGCGAATTCGATTTCGTTGCCGTAAAGACGTCCGAATCCACCGAGGAAATAACATCCGCCTGCCACGATAAAGGCAAAAACAGTTGAAATTACAGAACCCTTGTTGATGGCAGATTCATTTTTAATAGCATAGAATTTACCTACCATCTGAGGCAACCCCCATGTTCCGAGAGAAGTAAGTAAAACTACGCCGAGAAGATGAAGCGGCTGAGGTCCGAAGAAAGAAATAAACGCGCCGTTTAACCCCTCGTTCGTTTCGGCTGTTATTTCGGACAGAGAATTAAATGCCTCGGTAAGTCCGCCGTTATTTATTATTACTGCGGCAACGACGGCTATAATACCGAACAGCATGATCATACCCTGAATGAAGTCGTTCACGGCAGTAGCCATATAGCCGCCCACAAGAACATATATACCGGTGAGTATTGCCATACCTACAACGCACCATACATAGTCAATACCGAAAGCCATTTCAAACAGTCTTGACAGACCGTTATATAATGAAGCAGTATAAGGAACAAGGAATATAAAAACGATTACGGACGCAGCAATCTTGAGCTTATCCGACATAAATCTTTTTCCGAAAAACTCAGGCATGGTGGCACTGTCAAGATACTGTGTCATAAGTCTTGTTCTTCTGCCGAGAATAACCCACGCAAGAAGAGAACCTATAAGGGCATTTCCGATACCTATCCATGTAGCAGAAATACCGTATTTCCAACCGAATTGGCCTGCATAACCAATAAAAATTACTGCAGAAAAATACGAGGTTCCGTATGCAAAAGCGGTAAGCCACGCGCCGACATCACGTCCGCCGAGCACAAAGCCGTTAACACTTTTTGCGCTGTGCCTGCAAAGAATTCCGACAGCAATCATTATGCCGAAAAATACAACAAGAATAATAATTTTTAAGGCCATTTGTTTCACATCCTATATGCTTATTTTATGTTTTAAAAGACATTTCTAATATTATACACCTTTAGTATGCTAAAAGTCAATAACTAAAAATTAAAAATAAAAAAAAATAAATAAGTCTGTAAGGCTATATGCGTTTACGGTTCCCCGGATAAGTGTTCTTTTTTTAATTGACATAAAAACGGATTGACAAAACAAATATATTTATATATACTATATATTGAATATTTTCTACGGTAGAGGTATCGATGAGGTTTTTAGGATTAGATATAGGAACAACTTCTTTAAAAGCAGCCGTTTTTGATGAGACGGGAAAAAGACTGGGGCTCATAACGACGGACTATGTTCTTGACACAGATCCGATAACCGGATTTATAGAGTTTTCACCGGAAGAATATATCAAAATGACAAAATCCGCAATCGATTCACTGACAAATCAGTGCGGAAAGATCGATGCCATATCCATAGATACACAGGGCGAAACGATTATTTTCGCTGATTCCGATTTTAAGCCTGTTTATCCGGCAATCGTATGGCTAGATACCCGTGCGACAAAAGAAGCAAATGAAATCAGAGAGCATTTCACATCAAAAAGAGTATACGAAATAACCGGACAACCGGAAGTTTCCGCCGGTTGGCCGTCATGCACAACACTGTGGCTGAAACATAACCGTCCGGAAATATGGAATAGAACAAAAAAAATCATGCTTATCAAAGACTGGGTAATATATGCTCTTACGGGTTGCTACACAACAGAACCCACAATGCAGTCTTCTTCGATATGGTTTGATATATCAAAATATTGTTGGTGGACAGAGATGCTCGAATATATCGGTATTGATGAGACTTATCTGCCCAAACTGACAAAGAGCACCGATATAGCCGGATATTATAACGGAGTGCCGGTCATTTCGGGAGCACTTGATCAAATTGCAGGAACAATCGGCACCGGCGTTACGGATGAAAAGCGTATCAGCACCATGACCGGAACCATTATGGCGATATGCGCCATGACAGATAAAATACCGGAATTCAGAGAGGACAGCATTATACCGTGTCATACGCACGCAATAGACGGCAAATACTGTATGCTTCTTTGGTCTTCTACCGCAGGTATGGCTCTCAAATGGTTCAAAAACAATCTTGCGGAAAATCTTTCTTTTAAAGAACTGGACGAGCTTGCCGAGAAAGTATCACCGGGATGCGACGGAGTTACAATGCTCCCCTATTTCAGCGGTTCCACAATGCCGAAATACAATCCCGAAGCCAGAGCGGTATTTGCCGGATTGAACCTGAGCCACGGAAAAGGTCATATGGCAAGATCCATTATGGAAGCCGTAGCCTATATCCTCAAACAGGACATTGAATATATCGGAAACGACAGAATAGAGGAAATCCGAATAACAGGCGGCGGAGCTTCAAGCCCATTGTGGTCGCAGATAGACGCTGACGTTACACAAAAAATTCTGCATACGGTCAGCGAAAGCGAAACGGCATGCCTCGGTTCGGCAATTATCGCTGCAGTCGGAATCGGCGCATTTAAATCAATAGAAGAAGCCGCAAACGGTATCGTTTCGGTAAAAAAAGAATACAGACCGTCGGACGCAGATTACACAGACGGATACAATAGATTTTGCGCGTTAGACGGATTGATGAACATATAAAATATACTGAAGGGAATAAAAAAATGGGAAAAATAGGATTTGTAGGTTTCGGAGAAGTCAATACACCCGTAGACGTAATTGTCACAAGGTGTAACGAAGCCGTTGAGCAACTTAAAGAAGAAGGTCTTGACCTTGTAACATTTCTTCCTGTCGCAGACGATCCCGCAGACAGCCAGCCCGCAGCCGCACGCAAAGCACTTGCAAAGGAACAGCTTGACGCGCTTGTCGTATGCGTTGCAGGATGGATACCGACACACGCAGTTCTGAAAGTCACAGAAGAATTCAGACATCTGCCGATGGTTCTCTGGGGACTTTGCGGATGGAAAGAATCGGGTCGAATCGTAACCACAGCCGACCAAGCAGGCACGACCGGTCTTCGGGCTACATTTGAAGGATTAGGCTATACTTTTAAATACATATATAATGTTATCGGAAAAGAATCAAAAGCAGCGGAAGTTGCAAACTATTGCAAAGCGGCAACCGCAGCAAAAGAAATGAGATTTGAAAAAATCGGTATGGCCGGTTACCGTGATATGCAGTTATACGGAACGCTTTACGACGGACTTTCACTCAAAAGATATACCGGTCTTGAGATCGAAACTTTCGAAATGCTTGATATGCAGCAAAGATATGAAAAAATAACCGAAGCCGAAAAGAAGGATATTGTCAACAACAGAATTCTCAAATGGCATTTTATGAAACCCGCCAACGATGATGCGATGATGAAAGCAGCCGGTTATTACCTCGCAGTTAAACAGATATGCGAAGAAAGAGGATATAAATCAATCTCTCTTAAAGACGTTGACGGCATGAAAAAGCTCTGCGGTTTCCCGCCGGCTCCGGTATTCATGCTTCTTTCTGAAGACGGATATACGACAGTTCCGGAAAATGACTCCCTCGGAGCAGTAACACAAAGAATAATGCAGAAACTTACAGGTCAGCTTGCAGGATACCTTGAATTCTATGAATTCTTTGAGAATTCGGTTCTTGCAGGTGTTCCGGATTTTGTTGCGGCAGATATGGTGGATGACGATACATATACCGTTCTTCCGGCCGCATTCGGAATGCTCAGTCAGGGAATTTTAAACGTTTCCAAAGTTAAGACAGGAACCGTTACCATGTCAAGACTGACATACAAAAACGGTAAATACACGATGCAGATGATCCTCGGAAACGGCAAAAATCCCCCGAAATGGGAAGAATGCGGATGGGATCAACCGGCGCCTCAGCTTTCCGCACTTGAAATCGAAATTCCGAATGTCAAAAATTTCGCAAACAATGTAGCGTGTCAGCATTATATAATCACTTACGGAGACAACAGAGAGGCCATCAGTGATATTTGTTCAATTCTCGGAATAGAAGTTACGGAGCTGTAAAATGTTTGAAGGATATAAAATCAGAGCACCATATTTTGAAATCGGACCGAAATGCTATATGTGGGGAAGAAGAGTTCTTAAACTCGCTCAGGAAATCGATAAAATTGCCCATAAATACGATCTTGACGTTATCGTAACCCCTCAGTATACAGATATCAGAGTTTTAGCTGAAAATACAAAATACATTCATGTTTACGCACAGCACATGGATCCTCTCCGCCCGGGAAGAGGACTCGGATCCGTTCTTCCCGAAGCGATAAAAGAAGCAGGAGTTGTCGGTGTTATGCTCAACCATGCCGAAAAGAAGCTGACGCTCCCCGTTATTCAGGAGACTATTGCAAGAGCAGACGAGGTCGGACTTGCTTCAATCGTATGCGCAGATACCGTTGACGAAATAATGGCAGTTGCTCATATGTCACCGAATCTTATTGTTGCAGAACCCACTGAACTTATAGGAACCGGTGTCGCAAGTGATATGAGCTACGTAAAAGAAACAATCAAAGCGGTCAGAGAAATAGACCCGAGAATAATGGTTCTTCAAGGCGCAGGAATCTCATGTCCGCAGGACGTTGCAAATGTTATTATGGCAGGTGCCGAAGCAACAGGATGTACAAGCGGCGTTATAAGAGCCGAAAATCCCGAAGCAGCAGCCGAGGAAATGCTCTACACTCTCAGAAAAACATGGAACGAGGTTCACGGAGTATGAATAATTCCGATATTTTCACAGAAGCGATGAACGCTTTTGAAATCGAAGCAGAATCTCTTATAAAAACAAAAGAAAAAATCAATCAAGCCGACTTCATGAAGGCCGTTGAATTACTCGCAAATGCCGAAAGAATAGGAACGTCCGGATGCGGACATTCAGGTATCGCATGCCAGCATTTTTCACACCTGATGTGCTGTATAGAACGTCCGTCGAGATTTATCTCCCCTGCCGAAGCAGTTCACGGAGCTACCGGTTTTCTTCAGAAAGACGACGTTATGGTTATGGTTTCCCGCGGCGGCAAAACAGATGAACTTATGCCGATATGCGATATATGTATCGGTAAAGGCGTTAAAATAATCGCCATTACCGAAAATTTGTCTTCGCCCCTTGCAGAAAAATCCGATGTCGTTATTCCGATGGTCATCACAAAGGAATGCGATAAATACAATTGCCAGGGAACGACGAGTTTTACCGTTACAGCCGCAATTTTTGACTCACTGCAAACCGCGGTTTTGGAATATACCGGATTTCAGAACGAAAAATTCGCGGTCATTCACCCCGCCGGCGCTGTCGGCAAAAGATTAAACAATAAGTAATAACTTCCGCCGCAAGGCAGATGACAATAAAGGAGAATTATTATGGAATTCAAAGTAGTTCAGAAAGAACTTGAATTACAGTCCAGAGGATGGATACCTACGTTTCACGACGTTTCAAAAGAAGTAAGAGAAATCGTTGCTGCTTCCGGAATCAAAAACGGAACATGCTGCGTAGCTTCTCACCACACTACATGTTCGGTTATGGTTCAGGAATGCTCGCACGATATAGACAGCTTTGATCTTGAGTTCTTACAGCATGACCTTCTCGATATCATGAGAAAACTCATTCCTGATTTTCAGGAAGAACATCAATACCGTCATCCCGGTCCTCTTCATGCCCAGTTCGGCAGATACGTTGATGAACCCGGTGATTACACCAGTATGAATACAGACGGACATCTCCGTTCCGTTTTCTTCGGAAGAAGCGAATGTCTTACCGTTAAAGACGGCGCTCTTGACGGCGGTGAATTTGCTCATATTTACTTTATCGACTGGGACCATGTAAGAGCAAGACACAGACAGCTTAATGTAACCGTTATGGGAACGACCGAAGATGTCGGCGACCGTAAATGGAATAACGGTGAAGTCATTGATACAAAACACAAGTTCACAGATGAAGAAAAGGCTTACGATCTTCACTACGACCTCCAGCTTAAGAGATAACATATCCGTTTACAACCGTCCGCCAAAACGCGGACGGTTTTTTTATTTAAACAAAAAGCACAAAAATGTCACCTTGTTGTAAATCTTAACATTGAAAAATTACTCAAAATCGAGTATACTGTATATTGTAAAAATATGCCCGCATATAAATATGCGAAAGGAGTTATAAAACATGAGCGAACAATGTGCTTACGCAGTTTCCAATGAAGTTGCGCAAATGTGCAAAATCAATCAGGGTCCAAACCACGGTCCCGCTCCTATTCCCGAAGAAGGAAAATGGATTCAGGCAAAAGAAATCAAAGATATCTCTGCATACACACACGGTATTGGCTGGTGCGCACCTCAGCAGGGCGCCTGCAAGTTGTCTTTGAATGTTAAAGACGGTATTATTCAGGAAGCTCTCGTTGAAACGATCGGTTGTTCCGGCATGACACATTCCGCTGCTATGGCAGCAGAAATCCTTCCCGGCAAAACCGTTCTCGAAGCTCTTAACACAGACCTCGTATGCGATGCAATCAACACCGCAATGAGAGAGCTCTTCCTCCAGATCGCTTACGGAAGATCACAGTCAGCATTCTCCGAAGGCGGCCTTACGATCGGTGCCGGTATGGAAGATCTC
>JAZQQT010000077.1:0-27006 GCA_045629205.1 Eubacteriales bacterium | reverse complement strand
CATCGCAGTAGGAGAAATCCGTGACGGAGAAACGGCGCAGATAGCCATGAGATCAGCCATTACCGGTCACCTTGTTCTCTCAACCCTCCATACAAACGACGCACCGAGCACTCTCGACCGTCTGCTTGATATCGGAGTTGACGGATATCTGATTGCGGCGGCTTTAAAAGGCGTTGTTTCACAGCGTCTTGTCAGAAAAATCTGTCCCAACTGTAAAGTTGCATACGACGCTCCCGAAGAAGAGCAGAAAATGCTCAAGCTTCCGTATGTTCCCGGAAGAAAGTTCTACAAGGGCAAAGGGTGCCCGCAGTGTTCCCAGCAGGGATACAAAGGAAGAACGGCAGTATTTGAAATCCTCACACTCAATGCCGAAGTAAAAAGAGCGATAGCCGACAATGTTCCTCACAGCGAACTGATGAAGGCAATTGAATCAAGCGATTTCGAACCTATGGTCAACGATTGCGCGCGTCTTGTTTCCGAAGGTATCACAACTTACGAACAGGCATTCGCAACTGTTAATTCAACAGACGCATAACAAAAATACAACAGACTACATTTTTAATGCAATCGGATTAGGAGCTTTCTTTGGAAAATTACATATCTGCCATTAACAAAATCATTGCCGATGCACTTAAGCAGGGTGCGAGCGATGTTCATCTTGTTGCCGGCACACCGGTAACATTCAGAATCGACGGCGTTTTGAAAAATTATACCGAAAATGTTCTTTCATTCGAGGATTGCGAAGAATTCGGCAAGGTTCTTTCGGAGGATTACGAAAGTCTTTCAAAAACCGGAGATCAGGATACAGCATACAGTTTCGAATGCGGATGCAGATGCCGAATCAATCTTTTCAGGCAGCAGGGATGCACGAGCGCCGCGATACGTTTGCTGAATGAAAACATCCCGGATTTCGATGAGCTTGCTCTTCCCTCGGAAGCCAAGAGGTTTATCGACTTCAATAACGGACTTGTTCTTATAACGGGAGAAACCGGTTCCGGCAAAAGCACAACCATCGCAAGTCTGTTGAATATCATCAATAAAACACAGCATAAACACATAATCACGCTTGAAGACCCGATCGAATATGTTTTCAAACGCGAGAAATGCGTAATAAATCAACGCGAAGTCGGAAGAGACGCAAAGAATTATTCAGACGGTCTTAAAGCTCTTCTCAGACAAGACCCCGATATAATCATGATCGGAGAAATGAGATTCCTGGAAACAATAGAAACGGCCATTCTCGCCGCAGAAACGGGACATCTTGTTTTCGCAACACTTCACACAAACAGTGCCGGAGAATCAATCGACAGAATCGTCGACGTTTTTCCCGAGATTCAACAAAGACAGATCCGCCTGCGACTCTCAATGTCTTTACAGGCAGTTATGTGTCAGCAGCTTTTACCGAAAGCAAACACAAAAGGCCGTGTAGTCGCGACCGAGCTTATGTTCGTTAACGGCGGTATAAGAAATATGATCCGCGAAGCAAAAACGCCGCAGCTCATAAACGCCATCACAACAGATGCCTCGCACGGTTCGCACACAATGGATTCATGTCTTATCAAACTGGCAAAAGAACGCAAAATAACAAACGAAACGGCAACAAGCGCTGCTGCCGATTCCGAATACGTAGCACGTCAACTCCTATTTCTATGAGGTTTAAAATATGAAAAATTTCAAGTATGAAGGATTAAGCTCAAACGGAGCTAAAATCGAAGGTATCGTCGAGGCTTTTGATGAAGCCGAAGCCATGGTAAAAGCCAAGGAAAACTGCAGAATCGTAAACAGTGTAACCCCAATTTCCGCGGCATCCGGAGTTCTTAATGCCGATATAGGGCAGCTTTTAAACGGCGGAAAAATAACGGACAAGGAACTTTCACTCCTCTGCAGCCAGATGAGTATCGAATTGAAAGCAGGTCTTCCTATCGTTAAAAGTTTACGTCTCAATGCCGAAAACGAAAAAAACACAACGCTCAAAAACATTCTCAGCGAAGTTGCCGACGACGTTCAGGCAGGTCACGGCCTTGCAGACAGCTTTGAAGTCAGAGGACCGAAACTTCCGAAATCGTTTATCGAAACGATTCGCGCAGGTGAGGAAAGCGGTCGTCTCGACGATTGCTTTGATAAATTAAAAACCTATTACGAGAATCAGGCAGGAGTAAAATCCAAGGTCGTAGGCGCATTGATTTATCCTATTCTTCTCATTTGCGTTGCGGTTGTCGTTGTTTTCATTATCATGATTTTCGCAGTCCCGGTATTCAAAGACACATTCGCAAGCATGGGCAACACTCTTCCCGGCGTTACTCAGGCGCTTATCAATATGAGTGATTTCTTTACGAATTATTGGTATATCGTCATTATTGTCATAGTTGCCATCGCGGTCGCGATAAAGCTTTTCAAGAAAACAGACACCGGCGCGCGTTTGTCAGCACGACTTGCCCTTACCTTCCCCGGACTCGGCGGAGTAACCCGTATGTCGGCGGCATCCAATTTCGCATCAACACTTCAGACCATGCTTCTTTCCGGTCTTCCGCTTGTCAAATCCCTTGATATAACCGAAAACGTTATGACGAATCTTCTTATCGCAGAAGATATCAATGCCGCAAAAATGGGTGTTACGGAAGGAAAACGTCTCGGTGACGGTCTCGAAAAAAGCGAATGGTTCCCCCAGCTGCTTAAAGAAATGACTTCCGTCGGTGAAGAAACCGGTAATCTCGAAGAAACTCTCGGAGTCGTCAACGAGTATTACACAAAAGAAGTCGACACTGCGGTTCAGCGTGCGCTCGGTATTCTCAATCCGGCAATCACAATGGTTCTCGCGGCAATCGTTGTCTTCATTCTTCTTGCCGTTTATCTCCCGTTGTTCGGTATGTACGGATCCATCTGACGGAGCAAAAAAAAATTCACACCGACGGTTGTCGGTAAACCTGAGAAATGAGTTATTTATTAATGTATAATAAAAATAAAGGATTTACACTTGTCGAGATGCTGGTGGTAATTGCTATTATCGCCGTTCTCGTTGCAATAATCGTTCCGACGGCAGTCGGCGCTACAAAAAAAGCAAGTGCCGCCGCAGACGCAGCAAACCTCCGGTCCGTGCTCGGTGAAGCAAACGCCGGATTTATCATCGACGATATTGAAGCGGTAAAAGCAATGATCAGATCGCAGAATATCAAATCAAAAATGTATCCCGATGCCAAAGTCGTGCTTGGATATAAATACCCGGCAGTATACGATATATTTTTTGTTGTAGGCGATAATTACTACAACCTGAACTATTTTTCGGAATTTATCGAAAATGGCAATGCCGAACCATTGTCGAAAGAAGGCGATCTGGTTAACGGCTTTGAGCCCATTCCGGTAAACGAATAAGAAATATATGATCCAATACTTTGACACATTGCAGACAATCTATCTTGTCATTATCGTATTTCTGCTCGGCGCGTGCGTGGGCAGCGGAATGAACTGTCTCGCCTACCGTATCGTAACCAAGAAAAAATGGTCGGGCAGATCCCGCAGCGCATGTCCGGAATGCGGGCACACGCTTTCGCTTTTTGACCTGATACCGATTTTCAGCTGGGTGTTTCTCGGCGGAAAATGCCGTTACTGCAAAAAGAAGATAAGCGCAAGATATCCCATAACGGAAGTAATTACCGGATTGTGTTTCGTTGCGGTAATACTCAAATTCGATATTACCGTCATGTCACTCACCGCGGCGATTCTTGTCGCCTGCCTGCTTGCGTTATCGGTCGTCGATCTCGACACCTTCGAAATACCCGACAGATTCATAATAATCCCCGCAATCGTCAGAATCCTGTATGTAGGAATCAAATCGGCAATCACAGACGGTTTTCCCGGTTGTCTGAAAGCTCTCGGTTCCTGCATCCTGCCCGGAATAATAATGGGCGGAGGAGTATTGCTTCTGTCCCTGTTTATGGATAAGGTCCTCAAAAGGGAAAGCATGGGCGGAGGAGATATCAAGTTTCTCGGAATGGCGGGATTGTGGATAACCCTTCCCCAGATCCTGCTTTTGCTGATATTTGCCTGCATAATCGGGCTTGTCTTTGCAATAGCCATGAAAAAGGGAAAAGGAAAAGAATTTCCGTTCGGGCCGGCAATTTCTGCAGCAACATTCATTACGATCATTTTCGGTGAAACAATTTTAAACGCATATTTATCGCTGTTCTCTTTTTAATTATATTCAATTATATAATAAGCAATCCGCAAATGCGGTCATAAAAATATTAAATTCGCCTCTGGAAGGAGCAAATACATGTCAAGAACAAACATAGGAATCGAAATCGGCGATAATTCCATTAAAATCGCCGTCCTCGAGAACGACAAGGTGAAAAAACTTGTCTGTGAGCAATTACCCAACAACATGATACGCGAAGGACAGGTAACCGTTCCCGCAGCGCTTATTGACTTCGTAAAAGAAATCCGCAAAAAGAACAATCTTCCCAAAGGAAACGCAACCCTCATCGTCCCCGGTCAACTCGTTATCACAAAGCCGATTCAGATGCCTTTTATGGCGCCCGATCAGATCAAGCTGAATATTCCTTACGAATTCAAGGATTATATCGGAGCGGAATCTGCAAAGACAACATACGACTATGATTACATCGTTACCGGATTAAACGAAAGCGAAGATAACGCTCAGGGAACGCTCGACATTTTTGCCGCAGCCGTTAACAGAAAATCACTCAATGTATTTATCAATGCTTTCGGAAAAGCAGGAATAAAAATCAAGACCGCAATCCCCTATCAGATCGCATGGCAGAAGCTTATCGCAAAAACACAGGTTCAGAAAGAGATCGCGATCGTTGACCTCGGATATTCAGGCACGAATATCAGCGTTTTCAAAAACGGCAACTTCGTAATGGGCAAGACCGTTGACGTAGGCGGATTCCAGCTTGACCAGACAATCGCAAAAATGTTCAATGTTGACGAACATACCGCAAAAACATACAAGACTTCAAACTTCAACAACTGTCTCGCATCCGATGAATGTATCGACATTTATAATCAGATTGCCATTGAAGTTATGAAGGTTACAAATTTCTATGCATATTCCACACAGAGCAGAGATCTGCACGACATATATTTCTGCGGCGGTCTCGCAGCAATCGAATTGCTCAGAACCCGTATCGTAAAATCCACAGAACTTGAGCCTCACAGAATCACAAAGCTTTTCAAGGATTCCGAAGATAATACGACCGAACTCGAAAACAGCTGCGCAATAGCAGTTGCAGCCGCAATCAAAGACTGAGGAGGAAACCCAAATGGCTAACAATCAGAAAAAAAGCGCGGCAATCTCCACCGCCGTTCTTTCTAAGAAAACGATGAACCTGGTATATCGCGACCCGGGTGTCAATCCTATAAAAATAGTAATCATCGCAATCGTTCTTATCGCAATCGCAATTGTCGGATTAAAATTCGGAATACTGGATGTATTGGATAAAAAAACAGAAGCACAGTCCGCGCTTGCGGAAAAACAGCAGCAGCTTGCGGTTTACGCCTCAAAGCTTACCGAATACGACAACGTTTCGGCGCAATACGGCAGATACAGCTACGGATGGCTGACAGATGCAGAAGCAAACCAGACACTCAAAAACAGTATATTCAACACGATCCAGGAATTTATTATTCCCAACTGCACGGTTGAAAATTACAGCATAAACGCAAACACCGTAAGCTTCAACATCAGAGGCATCACTCTTGATCAGGCAAGAGAAATAGTTAATATCTTAACAGCACAGCCGAACGTTCAGAGCGCAAACGTTTCTTCCGTTACGGCAAAAGACGAAGGACTTACCGCATCAATAGCAATGCAGGTCGTATTCGCAAAGGAGGCAAAATAATATGAAACGCAAAACCTCAACGACAGAAACCATATCGATTATTTTTCTGCTGCTTCTTCTTATAGCCGCGCTTTGGTATTTCGTGTTCTATAAGCCCACCACAGAGGAAATTGCTTCAATCAAGACACAGACACAGGACGTTCAGAGCAACATAGATGTTTCTGTATCCAAAATCGCAAAAATGAACAAGATGCAGGATGAGCTCAATGAGCTTTTTGAAAGCAAGGACGCATCCGAAATAAGCGTTATCGCTCCTTTTGACAACAAAGAGAACGTTATGAACCAGTTGAATAACATTCTTTCGGTAACATCACAATACAGCCTTTCATTCTCCACATCCGAAGCAAAGGACGGCATGGTCAGAAGAAGAGTAAACGTAAACTTTATCTGCGATTCATACGATAAAGCAAAAGAAATAATACTCGCTCTCGAAAACAACCATTGGAGATGCATCATCAACACACTCAACATCAATTCAAACGGCAGCGGTCTGGCAGCTCAAGTCAACGAAGAACCGGTTGAACCCGTTGACCCCATTGAACCCATTGAACCCGTTGAGCCACAGATCACGAACATAAACGTTTCCGCATCAATCACATTCTTTGAAAGCAAAAACATATCCGCGGAATAATATCCGCGGATCATAATGCTTTTCACTTTTCACATTTTTAAGGAGTTTCAATGAAACGGTTAATAAATAAAATCGGTTTTACGTTGATTGAAACGCTGGTCGTTGTCGGCGTTATAGCAATTCTTTGCGGTATTTCCATACCGGGCATCATTCAGGCAAAACACAGCATGGATGTTCTGGAAGCAAACTCGACCGCAAAAGAGCTTTTTGTCGCAGCCCAAAACAGACTTACATCGATGAAGGCCGACGGTCAGCTTAATGACATATTGAATAATATAGGGTCCGAAAAGCAGATCATTTCGAATCATTACTATCAGTCGACAGGCGATGACGCTCTCAGACAGTATCTTTTATCCGACAGTATTTTCTCAAATGTAAAAGGCGACTACATCGTTGAACTTAACCCTCTTTCGGGAGATATTATCGGTGTATTGTATTGGGCAAAAAACGCTGACCTCGGTGAATACTTAGACAGTATCACGGAAGGCAACGGTATCGGCGAGGCTTTGAATCATTTAAGCAGAAATGACAAAAAAGCATTGGCGGAAAGTGATCTTATAGGTTATTACGATTCTACCGACGCAAACAACTCATCCGCAATCAGCGGGGCAACAGCATTTAACCCGGAAGTAAAAGTAATCAACGGAAACGACCTTTATCTGTCTGTCATTCAGCGCAATATACACAATATAAACGGAATAACCGATTTTGATCTTGACAAGCTGTATATTACATTAACATTCGAAGACGAACACGGCAGAAAAAATGTCCTGAATATAACATCGTCAGCAAAAATCAGCGAATACAAAAGAGGCTCTGACGACAGTGACGATCTTGAACTGTATTTTATTCTTGACACCATTGAAGACTCCGTTCTCGGCAAATTGGATTATCTGAAAAAACCGGAAGCGCCCACATCAAACTACCTTTGCGAAGGCGATAATATGAAGGTCACGGTTTCGTTGAAATACGAAGACAATGACACGCTCATCGTATCGACTCCCGCATCGGCAAGCTTCAACAGCCTTTTCGGAACAAAAACAGATATAATCATAGCTTCAACCACAACGGATATTACGATATGGAACATCCGTCATCTCAAAAATCTGGCAAAGATTAAAACCGTCGGAGATACTGCCTA
This sequence comes from Eubacteriales bacterium, assembly GCA_045629205.1. Classification (GTDB taxonomy): domain Bacteria; phylum Bacillota; class Clostridia; order Oscillospirales; family UBA644; genus JAZQLP01. The sequence goes on along the minus strand of JAZQQT010000077.1, from coordinate 19,376 downwards.
TGCCGACAGACTTATATCCGTTACACAGTCCATGGATATCGACGGCGAACAGTCCACTTGGAGTAATGTTATTCCCGACGGACTGTCTGCGGTTACGGAGCTTTCCGCAATCAGTCCCACCAGAACAGCAATAGACGCCGGCGTTTTTACGAGTATTTCTCCCATCATCTTAAATCCGGATATTTATTCCATAGATGCATCGGCAGCTTCGGGTGTTCATAAAATCAAAAACATTTCACTTACAAAAGGACTGTTTTTTGAAATCACCTGCGATATAACGGGAATAACTATCGTAAATCCCGTATGCACATCAAGCGGATCGGAAAATATAGTCGGTGTTCTTGCCGGAATCATGACAAAAGGCAATTTAAAAAATTGCGGCGTATATTATGAAGATCAGAACAATACAGGAACAGTTAACGGCAATTATTATGTAGGAGGTCTCATCGGGCAGATCCTTATAGAAGATGAATATACTCAGACAACGATCACAAACTGTTACGCAAATATAAATGTAAACGGTAAGAAACAGGTCGGAGGACTGTTCGGGTATACAGACAAAAATGTCCAGATAACCAACTGTTACTCATCCGGTTCGGTAACCGGACAGGAATATGTAGGCGGTTTTGTGGGACTTGCCGATAATACCGAAATCTCCAACTGTTTTACGACATCCGACGTAACCGGACAGATAAGAACAGGCGGTTTTATGGGATTTTTATCCGCGGATGATACCGTAGAGAAAGTAAAAACCCTGACCCCGGGAAAATATCAGATATCAAACGGAAAATATTATCTTCAATATGTTTCGACACCAAACGGACGCTGGGAATCATCTGAAATACTGACAACGACAACAGATGCAACCGCTGCAGGAACCGAATTTTATTATACCAACAAAACTTCGGTATTTTCACTGCTCTCGATCAATCAGGACTATATCTATGCGTATGATTCCGCCAAAGGTGAAAAATACGACTATTTCATTGCAAAGAGCAACGGCACAGCCACCTACTATACAGATAACTTGTGGAATATCAAAAAACACAATTTCGTCAATATGGCATACGATTATACATCTGCCCGGCTTCTTACAAAAATAGCCAAGGTAGCATATGACGGCGTTTTTAATCCCGATGATAATATAATCGCAATAGTCAACGACGGCGACAGTTATTATATCGTTAATTTCCACAATGACAACTCAAACCTGCTTGAATTGATACCGAGAATAGCTAAATTTTTAGAAAGAATATTAAACCCTGTTGACGGTGTTCATTTCTGGGATGCAATAAATGAATTCGACCCGGCAGACTTCTCTTTCCTCTCGATAGACGACGCAGGAAGAATAAGCTGGAAATCAACCAAAGACCAAACGGATGATACAATCAGATTCAAATTCCAATCACAGGATGAAGATCCCGATGACGATCAGTTTTATTATATAACAAACTGCTATTCATACGGAAAAGTAAACGAGACAGCAGTATCAATCGACACTACTGTAGGCGGATTTACCGTAAATGACTATGCGGAGCAGCTGTTTAAAAACTGTTACTTCCTCAGAGATACAAATTACAATAATGTCTTCCCCGAAGACACGGGAATGGGAAAAGGTATCCATTCGCAGACAATGTCCGCATGGAACGCCGCAGTCACAGACGCGCTCATCCTGAACGGCACAAACGCGACCGTTAAATTCCAGGGCTGGAACGCCGGTCTGAAATATTACTGGGGAAATGTTCCGAGCACTGCGGAATAACGGCACCGAAACAAAAATATTTATCCGGGAGCGGCTTTGACCGCTCACGGATACCGTGATATTCTATCACAACCGGTCAATACCGAAAATTGGAGAAAAACATGACTACTATCGGAAAAAAGCTGAAATCGAACAGAGGGGTATCGCTGATAATCGCTCTTTTGTTCTTTTTGCTTGCATTTATGGTCACAGCCGTGATCCTTACCGCGACTGCGGCAAACACAAACCGTATCGAAAAGATACGGGAAGAAAAACAGACATATATGGCAACGCTGTCGGTGGCGAATATGCTGAAAGATACCCTGGACGCATCAAAAATAAAGATGCGTGTTCTTGATCTTTCATACAGACATGAATGCGGGGAAAAGGACGGTGAGGGTAAGCACAAAGTCGATGACCTGAATGAGATAGAGCTTGTTGAACCGTATTATGAATCCCTATACGACAAGGAAGTATACGAAAACAGCGATCAAATCGTTTTTCTGGTAAAAAAAGTAATTACCGAAAAAGAAACAGAAGACGGTGAGAAGACAGAAAAAATCAGCGAAGAAGCCTATCAGTATAATAACGAAACTAACAGCTTTGACGTTGAAGAAGGCGATACGGATTTTAATATCATCGAAGAGATAATAGCAAAAATGGCGTATCAGGTTGCCTCAACCGGAGAAGAAGACATCGAATATATCGGATGTGACACAAGCGACATTTTCCCGGAATCATATAAAACGTCGATAGAAGTTAAAATGACCCGGAATTTCGACCTTTCGTTTACGGTCGGAACGGTATGCGGAGATACGTCGTATTATATGACGCTAAAAACGAGAACCATTTCGACAGTTCCGACATTTTTACGGGATGAATTTACCGAAATGCACGGCGATATGAAATATTCCGTTTTCTTTGACAGCATTATGGTCGATTACGACTGGGATATCATCGCATACGTCAAAGGTTCGAATACATAATCGGAGCAGAGAAATATGATGAAAAAACTATTAAAAAGAATCAGAAACCGTGCCGGTGAAACACTGGTGGAAACACTTGCCGCCATTCTTGTTGCCGCGCTTTCGGCTGCGGCGCTTTCGATGGGAATAATGACAAACACCAAGTCGGAAACAAAAATCACCGATTTCCAGCGCGAAATCGAAGCGCAGGTAAAAGAAGCCGAAATATGCGCATGCGAGGGAACGGACCCCAAAGAGTTTACCTTGTTTTTGACCGACAGAGACGGAACAAAGATCTCCAGACCGACGGAAGAACCCGAGGAAGAACCCCGTTACTACGAACAACGATTTACCGTCTTCATTACAGGCGGTAACGACAAAATAACATCATTCAAAATCAACAACCCAGAGGAAGCCGGTGAATAAAAGATAATGAAAAAAACAAAGGTTACAAAGAAAAAAGGTTTTACCCTCTTTGAAATGCTGACGGCAATAGCCGTTCTTGCATTACTCGGAGTGATGATCACCGTCGGCACAAACCTTGCCACAAAATCCATGAGCAAATCGCTCTATCTCGCAAACTCCTCATTGCTCAGCGATACCGTAAACAAGGCAATGTCCGACGTTCTGCGCTATTCGGTCCCGACCAACGGTCAGGATTTCGCAGAAACGAACAACGTAAAGTTCTCATGTGATATCTACGCTGTCGACAACGGTAATTTCACAGTCAACGAAAACGGGTTCATTCTTCTTGATTTCGGAAACACCAAGGTCCATGAAGGCGAGGATGAGGTTATCAAGGCTCCTGCTCTTCTTGTAAATGAAGGAACATATACGGGACTAAAAATAACCGCTCTCGAAGTCAGATTCGATGATACAAACAAGGTTTATACCGGAACATATACAATCAAATCGGATGAGCTCGGACTTGAAAAAGACAGTTCTTTCACCGTAAAGCCCTTTGATATCAAATACCAGCAGGGCGAGACGGACGAAGATATCAACTGGAACAATCCTACGGATATCCATCGACACAGCTTAAAGAACTGGACCATATATAACGATAAAATGTGTTTTGCAACATGTGAAAGCTGCGGGCAACAGGTATACAGAAATCACGTTATCAGCGACGAGGATCTTATAACAATAGATGAATTAAAAAGAACACTTACGACCTGTTATGCTGTTTACGAAGGTGAGCTCCCGGAAATAAAATGCGTGAATTGCGGAAACAGCATTGCCGTAACAATACCGTCAAGTGTTCCGCATAATCTGGACTATATACAGAACACAGGAGAGACAGCCGCTTTACAGCATACGGTCATATGCAAAAATCCCTACTGCACTTACAGAATTCAGCAGGAACACGACTTTACCATCGACAGCTACGATGAAGACTCCCACACATTGAAATGCGCGTGCGGATACTTACTTGAAGGTGCACATGAGCCCGATTCCGGAACAGCTGATGATATTGACAGAATAAGAGGTGGTTTGGAATGCGGTGGTTTCAGAGATTATGAATTTATCTGCAAAGAATGTAAGCAGTTGATCAGCATAAAAATAGAAGCCGCACATCCGGAGCATAAACTGTCTCTTGTAAACGATAACAATAACGGACACAAGGTCAGCTGTGATTATTGCAGCTATTATACATTGGAAAATCATGAAAAAACAGAGTTGAAACCTCTCAGCGGATTCATTGGTAACGACAGTAATCTTTATCATGCTTATTTCTGCAAATGCGGATATTTCTTTGAAAGCGAAAAAGAACGTCATAAATACGTTCCGACCATGATAATCAAAGACGGTGTGGTAGATACCGAGGTACATGAACATAGATGTGCATGCGGAGACGTTAAGTTAGGAGATTCACTTGATATATTCAACTTAACTACAAGGCACAATACAAACGGTTTTATACCGATAGACGAAAACAATCACATTAAAGCTTGCACATGCGGATATAACCCCGGTAACAACACACCGAAACCACACAGTTTTGAGTGGGCAAAGGTTGACGATGAATACCATGCCAAAATATGTAAAGATTGCGGATATGAACAGGAAGGAACAAGAGGAAAGCATGTTAATTTGACTTATCATGATACAGGCAGTTTCAGTGAACACAGAGTAAACTGCAGCGTATGCGGCAATTTTACTCAAGCCCACAAAGAAAAAGCTGCGGAACGAACCACAGTCAATGTAAATAAAGAGCATAGATTTTTATGTGAATTATGCGGAAAAGATTTATTGAGATATGAGGACCATGAATGGGGCGTATATGAATCTATCGGCGATACCAAGCATCAAAGAAAATGCACTATTTGCGGAAAAAAAGAAAATGATACACCGAACCACAGCTTAACCTACGTTAAAACCGATCCTCAGAAGCATTGGCAGGTTTGCTCTGTATGTAAATACAAATCAGCTGAATCAGACCATGTTTGGTTTACAAATTACAATGCAACAGATCACTGGCAGGAGTGTTCAGTCTGTGGAAAAATTAAAGATGCAACCGAACATACTATTGAAGAAACCTATACAACCGACGGTTCTCAGCACTGGAAAAAGTGCAGCGGATGCGAATATACAACGACAAAAATAGCTCATAATTGGGATAAACCAACGCAAATCAATGAAAATATGGCAGAACATCAGATTCAATGTAAAGACTGCAAATATACTAAAAATGTTCCACATGAATGGAGCAATCCCACAATAATATCAGGTGATACTAAAAACCATCAACTAAAATGCACAAAATGTGAATTGATCAAAATTGAAAATCACAAATTAGAACATAGTTCTCGTGATGGAAACACCCATAAGGCTGTCTGCCAATGTTCATATTCTGAAACGCATAATTTAAGATTCACTTCAGAAAATGTAGCCCAACATAATGTTCATTGCGATATATGTGGTTATGATACATCAGAACTTCATGTAGCTAAGAGTGTTGTGAATTGGAGCTGTAGATATTGCAGCTAAATTAAAAATGTATCCTATTCTACAAATCATTCAATATATGAAAACAGTACAACCCATATGGGTTGTACTGTTTTTGTAATTACATATCATTTTTTTGATTGTTTCATTTTTATTAATTATATAAAAGTTGTCGAAGGATCAAACTCCTTCGACATTTTTTTGCCCGAACCGGGCACGAAATGAACGCAAACAGGACAGAAACCGAAACAAAACCGTGTGAAAAATATATGAAGTCATCAAAAACAGATGTGAAATTTGTATGACATTGTATAAAATTGAAATTCGGTTTCCTTGAAATCATCACGTTTTTTGAAAAACCTAACGTTAGGCTAACGTTAGGAAATAATAAACCTAACGTTAGGCTAACGCTGCAGAATAGAAAAGAAAAGATAAGAATAGATAAGAACAGATGAGAGGAAAAACCGAACGGAAAAGAAATTCACACACACATGTTTTTTCTTTTTTTGCGCTTCGCGTATTCGGATAAAAGTTTTCAGTTTTAAGTTTTCAGTTTTAAGAATTTTGAATAGTTTAAAAGTTTTCGGTTTTCGGTTCAGACATCTTTTATCAGTCTGCCGAAAGTGAATCCGTAACGGCACAAAACAGGTCACTGCTCCACGCATCAAGAACCGATGGATTCTTAATAAAAGGAAACACATCCTGTTTTGCCCGGTTAAAATCAATGCTTCCGAATCTTTCTTTAAGAAGTTTTTTTACCGCATCCAAATCCCCTCCGGCAAATCCGGAATCTTCGAGCCTTGCGTTAAGATGACGAAGATTTACCGGTATATTCCGGGACAAATAAAAAAGATAATCATAAAGATCTCTTCCCTTTACGCGGTTTTTCCACGAACGGCAGAGAACAGCGTGTATTTTTCCCGCAAACAACGACGGAGCATCATACATCAAAACATCATACGGCATGGGAAGAAGACGGTATTTATGCTCAAATGAAGCAAACATCGGAGGAGTTGTATCTACTTCAAACTTGATTTTTATTATATCGCTTGCCGCAACTGTTTTTTCAATGTTCTCCGAAGGGAAAAACAGCAATAAATGTTCGCGTGTATTCCCTTTTACAAATGCCGAACGAATATCGGAATCAACTGACTTTTCATGTGACTCCACTTTCAAATTCAGTCCCCATGCCGTCAATTCTTTTTCAAGCATCGGAAGATACGAATCAAAATCAAAAGAATTATCCGGTAAAGTAAGAGAAAAATCCAGATCTTCCGAAAAACGGTCAAGACCGTAAAAAATTCTCAGCGCCGTTCCGCCGTAAAATGCCGCTTTTTCAAAAAAACCGCCTCGTGAAAGTCCGCATAATACGATTTCCTGCACAACTTCCTTAAGCGCATTTTTCTTATCGGCGGAGTTGTTTATACGATAAGTGCTCAACATCTGCTCTATCGCGTTATTCATCCGAAATCCTCCGAACCATTTTATTAAGAAGTCTGAGATTTGTTGATTTGTATTTTGCCGAGAGCTTTTCGAGTATCTGACAGTCAAGATCACGGAAAGCTTTTTCATCTATCCGTAAGTTGTCAAACATCAATTCTTTAAGCTCTGTGCGGTTTCTGCAGGGAGATACTTTTGAAAGTTTATCACAAAGCGCTTTTTCGGGATTGGCAAGAAAAAAAGAATAACCGTTTTCATTTATCAAAGATATTTCAAGCGGATAAGCTTCTTTCGGCACGTCACTGTATGTATATGTTCCGAAATAGTTTGTGTATTCTTTTCTGCGCCCCTTCAAACAGGTTGCCGAAGTATACACGTAAACCGACTCCGGAATAAGCGAATGCCATGCAAGGGCAAAATCAAAAGAAATATATGACGGACCGTATATTATCGGAGCAAGACAGTATCCGGGAACGGTTTTATCGGTTTCGTATTTGCCGTAAATTACGGGGATAAGCTCCCCTGCCGAGACCATCCGCTGAATTTTGTTGGCAGGTTCGGCATAAGCAGACAATTCTTCATAAAGCATCTGCGATGTTTTTATCATATTATCACCACCATTTGTAATTATAATACAATTCCCGGCAGAAATCAAGCATTTTTTGCAATTTCCACTATATTCTGCCTTATCAAATTAATTTCTTCTCTTTACAAAACATATATAATAAAAACAGATGAGAGGAAATGCCGAACGGGTTGACAAGTTTTCAGTTTTCAGTTATCAGTTTTCAGTTTTCGGTTTACGGTTTTCAGACTTATCGGTAAGATAGTTTTTATGCGAAGTCGATCGGTATTTTCGGAAAGTCTGCGGAAATCCGACGAGAATTTGCGGAAATCTGACGAGAATTTGCGTAAAACAATCCGGAAATAAACCAAAATCTGCCGAAACACCCCTTGTGGTTATGGGCTTTTTGAGAAATTCTAACGTTAGGTTTTTTATTTCCTAACGTTAGCCTAACGCTGCAGAATAGAAAAGAAAAGATAAGAATAGATTAGATTAGAGGCAGAACCGAACGGAAAAGAAATTCACACACACATGTTTTTTCTTTTTTTGCGCTTCGCGTATTCGGATAAAAGTTTTCAGTTTTCAGTTTTAAGTTTTAAGAATTTTGAATAGTTTAAAAGTTTTCGGTTTACGGTTTTCAGAGTCAAAAAATAACGTTGATGCAAATCTGTTATCGACATATACAGATAATAAGTTATGTTTGAAATAATCGACAGTTTCATTGACGGTAAATAACCGGATATAAAAATGCCGCAGGAATATTCCTGCGGCAAGCGTATTTATATAGTGGGGATTTGTTTATTTCGAGGTAAGTTCGAGGGTGTCTCTTGCGATCATAAGCTCTTCGTTTGTGGGGATAACCATAAATTTCAGCTTTGCGTCGGGTTTGGAAATATCTATTTCCTTGCCTCTGACGTGATTCTTTTCTTCATCTATCGCCGCGCCGAGGAAAGCGAGCTTTTCGGCAACTCTGGTTCTGTATGAAGGATTGTTTTCGCCTATACCGCCTGTAAAGATAACGGCATCGGCGCCGCCCATTGCAGCGATATAACCGCCGACAAGCTTGGTAAGCTGATGGCAGAGCATGGATTCGATGAGCATGCAGATGGGATCGCCCGCTTTGCCGCCGTCTTCGATTTCGCGGTTATCGGATGTTCTTTCCGAGATACCGAGCATACCGGATTTTTTATTCATCAGATCATCCATTTCCTTGGGTGTGAGATGCTCTTTTTCCATAATGAGGGTAACGATGGCAGGGTCGATGGAACCGCATCTTGTGCCCATCATAATGCCCTCGAGAGGAGTAAGTCCCATTGAGGTATCGAAGCACTTGCCGCCTTTGATGGCGCAGACGGAGGAACCGTTGCCGAGGTGGCAGGTAACGATGTTTATATCCTCGGGCTTTTTGCCGAGCATTTCGGCAGCTCTGAGGCTGACATATCTGTGGGATGTGCCGTGGAAACCGTAACGGCGAATCTTATATTTTCTGTAAAATTCCATGGGAAGCGGATAGAGGTAAGCGTAATCGGGCATCGTCTGATGAAAGCCGGTATCGAAAACAGCGACCTGAGGAACGTTTTTGCCCATGATTTCCTCGCAGGCATGGATACCGGTAAGATTATGAGGATTGTGAAGCGGCCCGAGCTCGCAGCATTCTTCTATGGCTTTGATAACATCGTCGTTGATAAGAACGGAGCCGGAGAATTTTTCGCCGCCGTGGAGAACACGGTGACCTACGGCTGAGATCTCCGACATGGATTTGATAACGCCGAGAGCGGGATCGGTAAGAGTATCTATAACGGTTTTGATAGCTGCGGCGTGATTTTCGAATCTGATTGTGGCTTTATAATCTTCTCTGCCGGGAACTTTGTGCTTGAAGCCGCCGTTGTCCTGACCTATTCTTTCGCAGATGCCTTTTGCAAGAAGCTTTTCGCCGTCCATATCCATAAGCTGATATTTGACGGAAGAAGAACCTGCATTGATAACAAGAATTTTCATATAAAAATCCATCCTTTTTTGTTCAAATACTCTTGTATTTTATACTAAAACAGTATTTATTGCAATAAATAACGCTATTTTTTAGAAATTTGTCAAGTTTCGGGAGGAATATAGGTTTTAAGCGCCGTAAAATCACCGGAAACAGGAACAGCGCCGTCGGTTGCGCCGATAAAAACGGTATCTCCGGCAGTGACGGGAACGCCGTCTATTCCCCCGCTCCCCTCCATGACGGTGAGGGAGACGAAAGAGTCGGGTCTCGCGGGATATACCCCCGGAACGAAGCGGACTTTGTCGACGGCAAAATATCCGCAGAAAAGCGGAAAACACGAGGACGATATCTCACGGAAGCTCAGGTCGGAGGCCGCCACGCCTTTTTCCACATCAAGACGGCGAAGATTGCCGTCCTTATCGCGGCGGTTATAGTCGTAAAGGCGGTATGTAATGTTGCTGTTCTGCTGTATTTCGGCGAGCAGAATGCCTTTTCCTATCGCGTGGACCCTGCCCGACGGAATAAAATAACACTCGCCCGCGTGAACGGGAATCTCGTTGAAAACACCTTCTGTCCTGCCCGAAACAATCGCCGCTTCAAAATCATCCTTCCCGATATCCTTCGCAACACCGTTTATGATTTTTGCGCCCGGTTCTGCGGCTATAATATACCACATCTCGGTCTTGCCCCAATCACCTTCGGAAGAAGCGGCTTTATCGGACGGATGGACCTGAATCGACAAATCCTTTTCGGCATCCAAAAGCTTGACGATAATCGGAAATCTGTCGAAACGCGCGCAGTTTTTGCCGAGTATTTCTTTTCCTTCGGCTTCTATGACATAAGAAAGCGGCTTGCCGGCATATTTTCCGTTGCGAATCAGCGAGGCTCCGTCGGGATGACACGAAAGTTCCCAGCTCTCCGCCGTCTTTTCGGTCGGAGTATTCTTTCCGAAAATACCGCGGAGATTCGTTCCGCCCCAGATATAGTCCTTAAAGCACGGGTCAAGAAGAAAAACAGACATACAGATCACCATCCGCTTTATTACAAAGTTGAAAATAATTCCTTTTTCTATTGCATTATAGTTTTTTATAATATATAATATAAAATGATATATAAGGGTATATAATGATTATAAACGCTTATCAACAAAAAATCAATACAATATCATAACAGGAAAATAAAAATGGCAAACGACAACAAAAAGAAAAACAATACCGAAAGCGAATTTGCGGAATTTCTCCGCGATAACTGGCTCTCCATCATACTCGGCATCGTTGTATTCGCAAGCATCGCCTTCGTGTTCGTTTATACATTCAGGCAGCTGAAAGCAAGCAATACGGATCAAAGTATTTCCATCGGCGACAAATATATGCAAAAGGGCGATTTTGAGACCGCCGAGAAATTATATAAAAATCTGCAATTCGACAAAGAACAGGGCGAGCTTGCCGAAAACAGACTGGTATATCTTTACACTAAATGGGCAAACAGTCTGATGACGGAAGAAAATCAAGACGAAAAAGTATTGGAAATCCTCGAAAAACTATCGGAAATCGACCCCGACAACCTCGATGCGCTGTATGCGATGGCATCCATGAGCTACGACGGGGGAAACACCGACGAAGCCATTGATTACTGCAACCGAATCTTCGCGCTGAGTCCATCTGAAGAAAGAACAGTGCAGTTATACGGCAACATTCTCGTAAGCATGGGCAAGCGTGAGGAAGCAAAGACTTTTTTTGCCGAGCAGTATGAAAAAACGTCATATTCCCTTTTTGACGATCTCTCGAAATCTCTTTACCCGACTGCCCCGACATTAAACACCGAAGGCGGCGAATTCGATGACTTCTTCACCCTGAAGCTCGGCTATGCCACCGGAGAATACATAAAATACGCCGACAAACCGATCACCTCCGAAGACGTTGTGATTTACTACACGGTCGACGGATCGGAGCCAAACCCGGGCGCGGTATTTTCAACGGCAAAGGATCAGACACAGGCAAACACCTATGAATACGAAAACGGGATCGATCTTTCGTTCTGTTTCAAAGGCGAACCGATAACCGTCACCGCGATAGCCGTGGACCAATACGGGATGACAAGCGATCCGGTTACGGCAACTTATACCTTCACGAAAAAATACAGACCGGTCACAAAGCTGAAGATAAACAAAACGTCGCTGACGATCGAAGAAGAAGAAATGGTCATTCTGACGGTCAGCACCCTCTCGCCCGACAACGCGACCAATACAAATATCGTGTGGATGTCGAGCGATACGGATTTTGTTACGGTCGATGAAAACGGAACCGTCCGCGCAGTGAAATACACGCAGAACCCGGACCTTGAGATCCGTATGCTGCGGACCCACAACGTTTATATTTACGCAAAGGCAATGGGAAGCGACGACATAATCGCGAAATGCTCCGTAACCGTCAAGCCGTCGATAATGTATCCTTCCACAGAATATAACAGCGACAAGAAATATAAGACGGTCGATTTTACGGAATTACTCGAAATCAACAAAGATACCGCTGCCTATATCCAGATGGACGAGTTTGAGGGATTCCCCTTCCTGCCCGACGGCGCCGTTATGAAAAACACCGAAGAAACAGACTATTCGACTCATAACTTCTACGGCGAAGAAGACAGATACGGAGAGATTTATCTCTACGGCGATCAGGACCTGAGCGGAGGTCTCGGCAGAAACACCGTCATCTGCGCAAATTACGTTGATATAGATCCCTCCCTCTGGGACTTTATCACTCCGGACGACGAACTGAACGAAGACACGGAATATACCGACGGCTCAAATCCCCTGCTTACCGCGGTCGCGGAAATAGACAGACATCCGTCGTGGTTCTATGACGGGCGCAATCAGTATATATATCTCAACACGCCGACCTGCGCCTATGTTTTCCAGATGTTCTCATACTTCCATCCGACCGACGATTTTACCGATTATCTGAAAACAGACTTTAAAAATACCGACGAATTCATCGAAGTCGCAACCGCCTGCGAAAAAGCCGGACAATTAGGCAACACCACAAAGGCAAAAATCGGAAGCTCAACACATATGCTGACTCTTGTTATTTACAAAGACGGCAAGGTCGATACGGTTTTATGCGCAAGAGCCGCACGGGCAAAAGCGGTGGTCAACGGAGCGGAACTTTACAAATAAGGCAAAATGCAAATGAGTTTTTTATTGATAGACAGCCACGGACATCTTGACGACAAAGCGTTTGACGAAGACAGATACCTTATTGCGGAAAACTTCAATCGGGACGGAATCGCCGCCTTTGTCAATGTGAGCGCAAACCGTGACAGCAATTTTTTCGGAGCGGAATTATCCGAAAAATACGATAACGTATTCTTTTCGGCGGGCATTCATCCAAGCGAATGCGGAGAGCTCGATTTCGGATTCCTTGACACCGTAAAAGAATTATACGACAGAAAAAAATGCGTGGCGATCGGAGAAATCGGTCTTGATTACCACTACGACGACGTGCCCCGCGAGCTTCAGAAAAAATGGTTCGAACGCCAGTGCGCTCTTGCAAAAGAGCTGGACGCGCCGGTTATCATTCACGACAGAGAAGCCCATCTTGAAAGTTTTGAAACCGTTAAAAAATACGGAAACAATGGCGTATTCCACTGCTTCAGCGGTTCTGCGGAGATGGCTGCAGAACTTGTTAAGCTCGGATTTTATATTTCGTTCACCGGAGTTCTGACATTCAAAAACGCGAAAAAAACGATTGAAGCGGCTCAGGCTGTTCCTCCCGACCGCCTGATGATAGAAACAGACTGCCCGTATATGGCGCCCGAACCGCTGAGGGGAACGAGAAACGAGCCGAAAAACGTATTGAAAACCTGCGAAAAACTTGCCGAAATAAAAGGAATAACACCGGAAGAAGCGGCGGCAATAACGGTTGAGAACACCTGCCGCCTTTTCGGAATAGAAAATATATGGAAAAGCTGACACTTATAGCAACGACAGCCTTCGGGCTTGAAGCCGTAACGGCGAGAGAAATCGAAAACCTCGGTTATTCAGACAAAAGCGTTGAAAACGGACGGGTAACTTTCCGCGGCGACGGAGCGGCTGTCGCGCGGACGAATATGTTTCTGAGAACCGCAGACAGAGTTCTTATAAAAGTCGGTGAATTTCACGCAACGTCTTTTGAAGAGCTTTTTCAGGGAGTCAAGGCGCTTCCGTGGGAAGATTATCTGCCTGCCGACGCCTGCTTCCCCGTAACGGGACGTTCGGTCCGTTCGGGATTGTTCTCCGTCTCCGACTGCCAGGCAATCACAAAAAAAGCGATCGTTGAAAGATTAAAAACAAAATACAGCTACGTCGGAGACATTCTCCCCGAAAACGGTGCCACCTATAAAATAGAAGTCGGACTTCTGAACGATATGGCAACGCTGACCATAGACACCACGGGCGCGGGACTGAACAAACGCGGATACAGAAGGCTTGCGGGCCCGGCGCCGCTTAAAGAGACCATGGCATGCGCCCTCATCGACCTGACATTCTGGAAGCCCGGAAGAATACTTGTTGACCCGCTCTGCGGAAGCGGAACAATTCCGATTGAGGCGGCAATGAAAGAGCTTCGCATCGCTCCGGGACTGAAACGCGACTTTATTTATCAGACATGGAAAAACTTTGATTCAAAGTATTACGATATCGCCAAAGAAGAAGCGGACGATTTAAGAATAAGGCCGACCGGAAAGACTGAGATTTACGGCTCAGACCTCGACCCGAAAGCCGTTGAGCTTGCAAAGCTGCACGCAAAAGAAGCGGAAGTTGACGAATTCATCACTCTGAAGCAAATGAATTTCAAGGATCTGTATTCGAAAGAACAGTTCGGATTTATAATCACAAATCCGCCATACGGCGAACGACTGCTCGACAAAGACGCCGCAATTCAGCTTTACAGAGATATGGGCAGAGTTTTCAGACGGCTCGAAAACTGGTCTTACTATATCATCACCTCGGATTCCGGCTTTGAAAAGCATTTCGGACAGAAATCCGAGAAAAACAGAAAACTCTACAACGGACGGCTGGAATGTCACTATTACCAGTATCCGAGCAAAGTAAAACCACCGAAAAAACATGAACTTTCAGATATAACAGAGGAGAAATAAAATGGATCACATCAATCTCGGCATTATCGGATGCGGTAATATGGGCAGAATACACATCGACAATATACTTGCGGGCAAATGCCCGAAAATCAAAATCGCGGCAATCTGCGACATCAACGAAAAGAAACTTGCGTCGGCTCTTGAAAAATTCCCCGAAGACTATGGCGTTGCCGCATTTACGGACTATATGGAAATGATCAGATCGGGCAAGGTAGATTCGATAATCATCGCGGTTCCTCATTATTATCACCCGGGAATGGCAATCAAAGGCTTTGAAAACGGTATGCACGTTATCAGCGAAAAACCGATCGGCGTATTTACAAAAGCCATTCATCCCGAAATCGAAGCGGCAAAGAAGAGCGGCAAGGTATTCGGAATGATGTTCAATCAGAGAACCAACCCGATGTATATCAAAATGCGCGAAATCATTCAGAGCGGAGAGCTCGGAGAAATCACCCGCGCAAACTGGATCATCACAAACTGGTTCAGAACCCAGTATTATTATGATTCCGGCGACTGGAGAGCAACATGGTCGGGCGAAGGCGGCGGCGTTCTTCTCAATCAGTGTCCTCATCAGATAGACCTGATGCAGTGGATCTGCGGAATGCCGAAACGTGTCCGCGCATTCGCTTACGAAGGCAAATATCATAATATCGAAGTCGAAGACGACGTTACTGCTTATTATGAATACGAAAACGGTGCAACCGGTTTGTTTATCACAACTACCGGCGAATACCCCGGAACGAACAGATTTGAAGTGAGCGGCGACAAGGGAAAGCTTATTGCCGAAAACAATAAACTGACGCATATCATCACAAAAGATACCGTCAGCCACGCACGCGAAACTCTTAAAGAAGGGTTCGCCCATATCGAATGCGAAGAAAAGGTTTACGAATTCGATAACGACGGCGGACAGCATTCCGAAGTCCTTAACAGATTCGCAGACGCCGTTCTTGAAGGCAAACCGCTTATTGCAAACGGAGAGGAAGGCATTAACGGTCTTACCGTTTCAAACGCAATGCATCTTTCCGCATGGACAGGAGACTGGGTCGACATCCCGTTTGACGAAGACAAATACTATTCTATGCTGCAGGAAAGAATCAAAAACTCAAAATTCCGCAAGCCGGAAAGCGACGGGATCGTATTTGACGCTTCAAATTCCTTCGGCGGCGCTAAATAATATTGTAAACTTTTTGTGATATTTATTGCAAAAAACGCAGAAAAATGATATACTGATACAGTTG
The DNA here is from genome assembly GCA_045629205.1 of Eubacteriales bacterium. Classification (GTDB taxonomy): domain Bacteria; phylum Bacillota; class Clostridia; order Oscillospirales; family UBA644; genus JAZQLP01. Next base: position 3,349 of record JAZQQT010000077.1, on the reverse strand, counting down.
ATGATTCAATTGAAATTATTATAACTGTTTGGGTATGGACCGATCCGAAATACCTGAAACGGAGAAAGCATGAAGAATAAAGAAAAAAATCCTGTTTTACATTCAACTGTCAAATTAGTTTTATTTGCGGCAGATATCGTTTTGCTCGCGCTGTCATTATTCATTACCTTTTGGATAAAAAATGATCTCATTTTTTCAAGTCTCAAAGATTTCCTTCCGGTTTTCGGAATTTTGTTTCCCTGCGGAATAATCGGAATGGCTCTGTTCTTTTTCATATTCAGGTTATACAGCAGCATATGGGAATTCGCAAGCGTAAGAGAAGCGATAAGAATATTCGCGGCATCGGTTTGCGAATCGATTCTGATACTGTTTGTTTATCTTCTGATAAAGAACAATGTCGGCGACGGTGGCAGAATAGGCGGTTTTCCGATCATTTTCTGTCTGGTTTTTTCTCTTCTCATATTGGCGCTGAGGTTTTCTTTCAGATTTATCCGCAGCACAAGAATCAGATACAATAAGAGTAATCCGGATAATGCCCCAAAACAGAAAAGGACAATGCTTATCGGCGCCGGTCAGGCCGCGTCGATGGTCATCCGTGAATGCAATGACAACACGGACAACGATATCGACATCGTCTGCATTATAGACGACAACGTTGTAAAACACAGTAATTTCCTGCTTAATATTCCGATTGTCGGCGGCAGAAAATCAATCAAAGAAAACGCAGAGAAATACAATGTCGACACCATTCTGTTTGCTATTCCCAGCATAGACACCGTCAACAAGCGTGAAATAATCAATATATGTCAGGAAACAGACTGCGATCTGGTCACGATACCGTCGCTTACCCAGATTGCAAACCGTGTAAACATCAACGACATCCGCAAAATAAATGTGGAAGACGTTCTGGGAAGAGGCGCCGTTAAAACCGATATAGAAGCTATCGGAAAACAGATGGCGGGCAAAACGGCGCTCGTAACCGGAGGCGGCGGAAGTATAGGCAGCGAACTGTGCCGTCAGCTCGCAACATTCGGGCTCGCCAAACTCGTTATATTCGATATATACGAAAACAACGCATACGAAATCGAGCAGGAGCTGCGCCGCAATTATCCCGAACTCGGCCTCGATGTTCTGATCGGCTCGGTCCGTGATGAAAGACGTGTGGACGAAGTATTTTCGCAGTATAAATTCGATTACGTTTTCCATGCCGCGGCGCATAAGCATGTGCCTTTGATGGAAACATCACCCGCAGAAGCAGTCAAGAACAACATATTCGGAACATACAATATCGCCCGGGCATCCGATAAATACGGCGTAAAACGGTTCGTTATGATATCGACGGACAAAGCCGTCCGTCCCACAAGCGTTATGGGCGCCACGAAACGTATCTGCGAAATGGTTATTAAATTCGTAAACGACCATTCCGATACCGAATTTGTTGCCGTCCGTTTCGGAAACGTTCTCGGCTCCAACGGAAGCGTTATTCCGCTCTTCAAAAAACAGATCGAAGCAGGCGGTCCCGTTACCGTAACCGACCCCGAAATCATCCGTTATTTCATGACCATACCCGAAGCGGTCTCATTCGTTCTGCATGCCGGAGTTCTGGCAAAGAAGGGAGAAATATTCGTGCTTGATATGGGTGAACCCGTAAAAATCGCCGATCTTGCCCGTAAAATGATCCGTCTGAGCGGATACCGTCCCGATGTGGATATCAAGATAAAATACACCGGACTCCGTCCCGGCGAAAAGCTTTACGAAGAACTTTTGCTCGACGACGAGGGCGGCGTTGAAAAAACCGACAACAATCTGATATATATCGGAAAAGAACTGAGCTTTGACGAGGATAAATTCAAGGTCTCGCTCGAAAAACTCAAAGCAGCCTCGGTCAACAACGATGATGATATCCGTTTGCTGATCAAAGAAATCGTTCCCGATTACAGACTTCCCGATTATCTGCAGAAGTAAGAAATAAGTAATCAAGCCTCTTTTGTGACTTACAAAAGAGGCTTTTTCTTATGTGCATAAGATTATTTTTTTTTGCGTTTACCGGCATCCGAATTTCGCGGTAATGTTTTTGTCATGCTATTCCTGCGGCTCAAGACTGTCGGGAACGCCGTTGAAATCTTTGTCGACGCAGGTTTTCTGCAGATAAAAATACACCGTTCCCAGAATGATGTAGACAGCGGATGCCGCAACAAATACGTAACTGCCGATAAACTCATACAGCAATATACCGATTATTCCTCCGAGAATAAAGCCCGCTATGGTGATGGCGGGAACAATGCCGTAAATCGGTTTCTCGTTTCTGTCGCCCCTTATTTTATAGCCCAGATAGACACCGAGATCGGTGATATTGCCCGTCATATGGGTTGAACGGACGAGAATCCCGCGAAACGATACGACCATACCGTTCTGAAGTCCCATCAGAAAGGCAAGCAGAATGACGGTGTGCGTCGCGTCAAGGACGAGAGGCAAAAGCATGAGCAGACCGATCGATATTATTATGCAGCCGTAAACGGCATCCAGATGAAATGCTCTTTCGCCCGTTGCGACTCCCGCGACGACGGCACCGGCAAAAAACGCGAGAATCACGGCAGCCAAACCGAGACAGCCGACAAAATCACCGACCGAAACCGATACCGAGAATTTGGATATCAGCCCCGTAACGTGGGAGACCGTCATTCCGTCGTAGCAGAATATTACGACCGCGTTGACAAATCCCGCCAGCAGGGCAAGGATTATCATCCATACTAACAATCTGTTTTTTGTCACTTTAATACCCGTTTTTAAGAAAATAATCAATGGTGATGATGTCCGCCGGATTCCCCGTTAAAAACGGGATGACACCCGTTCTCTCCGCAATGGACGGTTTCGGTTTCGATGACCGCGTGAACGATATTATGCCCGGCAAGCTCCTTGCGGAGTCTTTCTTTAAGGTCCGCCGGATCGGAAACCTGTGTTACGACGTGGAACGTTGCATAGTGGTTAAAGCCGTCGATACTTCTTATGTGAAGATGATGAATGTCTTCGACGCCCTCAACTTCCGAAAGATGCGCCGTAAGTTCGGGGATATCGATATTTTCGGGAGTTTTTTCGAGAAAAATATCGGCAATCTTGATTAGATTCTTTAACGCGGAATAAAAGATGAACGCCGCAACTCCGATACTCATAAGAGAGTCGATGATGCCGATATCGGTAAAGTTCATGATGACCGCGCCGACAAGAACGACTATCCAGCCGAGAACATCTTCGAGCATATGGAGATTAACGGATCTTTGGTTGATGGAATCGCCCTCTCGGGTAACAAAGGCGGCAATCAGATTGATAACAACGCCGATAACAGCGAGAA
>JAZQQT010000076.1:0-3105 GCA_045629205.1 Eubacteriales bacterium | reverse complement strand
CAGAGCTTGAGGAGCATTTTTCGGCAGCAAAGTCGTATTCCCGCGAAGGAAAGGTAATCATCGAGGAATACATCGACGGTCCGGAAGTATCTGTGAACGGATATATGGTGGACGGCACTCTGCGTTTTTTTGTGGTGTCCGACCGCGATACATGGAAAGAGTATACCGGGCTGATTCACCGTCATATCGTTCCGGGTGTGGCATTCAGCGAGGAAGAAAGAAGAAAAATGATTCGCCTTGCCGAAGAAGCATGCAAAAGGGTCGGGGTCACAAACGGTCCGGTGTACTTTCAGATAAAAATTCAAGATGGGCAGCCGTATCTTATAGAAATGACGCCTCGCCTCGACGGATGCCATATGTGGAATATTTTGGAGAAAGCCACTGGAATCAATCTGATGCGATTGACCTTCCGGCATCTTTTGTCAAATAATGTATCGGAACTGGATCAATGGACAGGAAAAATCAAACCGATGGAGCTTGTATTCTGGTGTCAAAAGCCGGGAACAAAGATGGATCGCTCGAAGCTTGAGTTGCCGGAGGATGCGGTTTGTCATTATTACTACTACAACGACGGAGATGTCATTCGTCCGGTCAACGGCAGATTTGAAAAAATTGGTTACTACATAAGGAAACTGTGAAAATATGAAAATTGTCATCACGGGTGCATCGGGAAATATTGGCAGAAAATTGTTTTCGGAATTAAATGAAAAACATCAGGCTACTGTAATCGGGTTGTCACGAATGTATCACGAAGGATTGGAAATGACCGATTACGGTGTGGAAAGCCTTGTGAACATCTTTCAAAATGCCGATTTGGTGATTCATCTTGCTTCACACCGTGGAGTAGCAGACGACTATCAAACCTTCGCGGAGAATGAAATCATTACCGAAAATATTCTGAAAGCCATGCTTGCGGCAGGAGTGCATAGGATTATTTTTATGTCTTCCATTGCCGTATACTCGAATGAGGCGATGCCACCGTGGAAAGAGGATCAATATCCTGTTCCGCAAAGTTTCTATGGCTTAAGCAAGTTGATGTGCGAATATTTGTGCAGACAGTATTCCACGAAAGGGATTGATTATACCATTTTGCGTTGTGGTATCGTTTACGGCGGAGATCATTCAAAAAGGATGATTTCTTCATTTATTGACAAGGCAACCGCAAAAGATACTTTAGTTTTAAGAGGAAAGAGCATTGCCAAACGCGATTTTATATATGTAAAAGATGTCGTGTCGGCTCTTTTGTGGAGCATATATGAAACACCCGAAAAAAATCAAATCTATAATCTTGGGAGCGGTGAGCCACTGACTAATCTGGAAGTTGCGTTAACAGTGAACAGATGCCTGGATAATGCCGGAAATTTGATTTATGAGGATTCTGTCAGAGAAACGGTATCAGATTCCTATATGGATGTTTCAAAGATAACCGAAGCGGGGTTTCGCTGTTCATTTACGCTTCGATCTGCGCTTCAAGATATTCAAAATGAGGAGCGGATGATAAATAAATGAATACTATTTACAGAAAAGTGATAAAACGCCTGCTTGGAATATTGCTCGTGCTGCTTTCGTTCCCGCTCGTTATGATTGTATCCATACCCACCGCAGTAGCTATAAGGCTCGAAGACGGAGGACCGGTATTTTATAAAGGACTTCGTTATGGCAAAGATATGCGGAAATTTTATGAGTATAAATTCCGTTCTATGAAAGTGAATGCGCCGGATATCCGCAACAAAGACGGTACGACCTTTAATTCAAAAGACGATCCGAGACTGACAAGAATCGGACGTTTTCTCCGAAGAACAAGTATCGACGAGCTTCCGCAGCTTTTCAATGTATTAAAGGGAGATATGAGTGTGATCGGTCCGAGACCGAGCCCGATGGGAAACGAAGCTACCTATACCGACTTTATAAAGAAAAAGTTTGTTGTGCGCCCCGGGATCACCGGTTACAATCAGGTACTGTTCCGAAATACGGCGACGATAGAACAGCGATATGAAAACGATGTCTATTATGTCGAGAACATGTCATTTCTTTTTGATTTGAAAATTCTCCTGATGACAGTACGGACTGTCTTATCGCACAAAGGAATTAATCACCCCGAAAGTGAAAAACCCCAAAGCGATGTTACCATAAAGTAAAGTATAGGGAGCGAAAATAATGGCGGTCAATAAAAAAGCAAAAACCATATACGAGAGAATATTTGACGGAACCGAAACAAGGATGGCAAACGCGATACTTGTTTTTCAGAAAAGAAGAGCTTTAAAGAAGATCATACGGGAAGAACATATGCCCAGATTGACCGCCGAACAAAAGAAAGCCGTGAGGAAGTTTTGGAAACCGTATTGCAGAGTGGATATGGACTGGTTTCGATATTATGCGTATACTACAGGGAGGTTTGATCCCCGATATATTCCCGAGGATTTGCAGCATACGAAAATCGATCAGCATTTCAATAACAGGAAACTCGGATATGGCTTTAACGATAAAAACAATTATTCGATGATCTTCCGTGACATCAAGCAGCCGAAAACTGTTGTTCGCAAAATCGGCAGTTTGCTGTATGACGAAGACTATCGTCTGCTCGATATTGAAAAAGCAGAAACGCTTCTTTCTATGCGCCCTGAAGTGATCGTTAAACCGTCACAGGAGACCGGCGGTGGAAGAAATATCAAAATATACAATACAAAAGCGGATGTCGGCGAATTAAGAAAGCGGTTATTAGATCAGAATGACAGGCACTTTATTGTTCAGGATATTGTGAAGCAGCATTTTGAACTGGCAAAGATGCATCCGCAATCTCTGAATACCGTTCGAGTATACACATTGTTGTTAGAGGATGGCGTACATATTCTGCCCGTAGCCATGAGAATGGGTGCAAATGACAGCCGGATCGATAACGTCAGTGCAAAGTCGGGTATCATTGTCGGAGTAAAAGAAAACGGAGAATTGATGGAATTTGCATATTTCGATATGTTTTCCAGCAAAACAACCGACAGACACCCACAAGGGATGCCGCTGAGAGAAATAAAAGTCCCCTTTTTTGATCGGATGATAGAAACGGCAAAAAGAACGGCTCAGTATACAGGTAATTTCAGAATGCTCGGA
>JAZQQT010000075.1:0-4983 GCA_045629205.1 Eubacteriales bacterium | reverse complement strand
GGTCGGCTGGCTAACTAATAGTCAGCCTCCTACCCGATTGATTTCAAATCGGAAACCGACAATGTAAATGTGTTTATTGTACAAAATATTTTTTAAACTGTTTAACGGATTTTTCAGATGCGACCGCAAGTTCTTCAGCCGTCGCTTCTCCTACATAGTATTGTCTCATCAGTTCTCCGTCATATTGTGCAAGTCTGTCATGGATCGGATACCAGTTTTCCATAAGGAAAGCAGCATATTTCTGCAATCTGAAGCCTCCCACAAGACGGTATTCTTTCGAGATAGTATCAACCGCAACGGAATAATAATCCTTGACTGCATTGATTATCTCTTTGCGGCTGTTTTCTTTTGCAAATACGATGGTTGAGCATATATCGCTGTTTCTGTTGTTCTTTGTTGAACCGTGTGTGTCTGTTGACCCTACTATAGGATGAATGCGTCCGTTTCTGTATTCATCATAATACAGCGCCGTCTGAAATCCGTTCTGTTCGTAATAGTTCTCTCCGCCGAGAACCTCGAATGCGTCGAATGGATGGTTTTTCATCAGATATGATGTCAGTGATTCTGAAACCTGCCATACGTTTGAAATCCAATAAGGATGCGCAAAAACACCCAGACCGTCTGCTTCTCGGATTTTATTGAAAATCCAGACGCAAGCAGCATATGAGCGTTTATCAAAATCTTCGGGAACATCCGTTATTGTTTTTTCTATTACATCCAGTTCGGATTCATAATCTTTGTCGGATACAATCGTGGGCAGCGGGGAGTCGGAATCAAATCTTCTGGCATCATCTGCTCCGTTTGTGTCACTGTAATTATATGTATGGGTAAATAAGCCGTTAACGGAAAATAATCCTCCGGCATTCACAATATGAACATATGTTCCGAAGATATGCACCTCTTCACCGGGAAGAATATTTATGGGTATATTTACGTTTTTGTAAGTGTTTATTGCTTCAAGAGAAGGATAATACCTGTTGTGGTCAGTAATTGTCGCAAAGTCATATCCGATTTTTCTGTAATTTGCGATTACTGTTGCGGGGTCTTCGCTTCCGTCCGATCTGCAGGTGTGCATATGAAAATCACCGCGTAACGGTATGCGTTCCGCCAAATCACTGTTGACTGCATATATATTTGCATGCATGATATGATTGTTCGTCTTTGCATTATACAAATTAAAATCATATTCGCATTCAACATCCGCTGTTATATCAAATCTGATACATCCATCATCATTGCGTTGAACGGTTAATTGAGTAACATTGTTTTTTGTAAATGGTTCTCCGGGGTCTCCTTTGCCCATACAGCGTATTTCAACCTTAACGTTCTCCGGAAAATCAGCGTGTCGCCCCTGCGGTTTAACAGTGATTTGCGTCTTTTTTCCTATTCTGAAAACAATAGGGAAGACGTCGTAATTGTATAAAGACGATTTCATTTTTTTATACCTCTTTTTTTTTAATCAGTTTCGAATAATAACCGAAATTCCGTCAGGGATAACCGTAAATGACGGGGACGGTTTGTCGATAAGTTTTTTCGCAAGTGCTATTGCTTCGGAAAGGGAATGCGCGGGAATCATATGAATATGTCGTATAATTTCGTCATCAACCTCAGAAACGTATATTATTCTTGCTTTTTTCAGTATTCTTATAAAAATCTGGCTTTGCCATTGATCGGGTTTTGTTTCGTTTCTGTTTCTCAGAAGAAAGGTTCTTTCTGTTTCGTTTATATCGTTTCCGCTCATCTGCTGATAGAAATCATTACCGCCGTGTCCGTCGTTTGATTTCGACAGCATGATGATAACGCCGCCTTCATTGACACATGCTTCTGCGGCAGTCATTCCTTTTACGGATTGATATACGTTTTGATCAAGGGGATATCCGCCGTTGGTGGAGATTACAATGTCTGCCTTTTTTGCCGAAACCTCACATAGCTCCTTTAAAAAATCGCATCCTTTTTTATGCGCCGAAAGCGGATTCCCGGCAACTGCAAAAACAGTTTCTTTTCTGCTGTTCAATACAACGTTTACAATAAATTTCAGTCCTGCATTTTCTGCGGCCCATATCATATCGTTATGTATCGGATTGCCGTCAATCACTCCCGTTCTTGATTTGGGATTGTCTATAAATTCAGAACAATGGTTTGCCAATACAGATTCTCTTCCTGCGATTCCCGGCAGAACACTTTTTCTTCCGCCTGAAAAGCCCGCAAAAAAATGAGGCTCGATAAAACCTTCAGATATAAGCAAATCGGCTTCATATGCGGTTCTGTTTATTATCAGTCTTCCTCCGGACGGAAGCTGCCCGATATCTGTTAAATCATTTTGATTGTCACAGTCGTGAATGATTATCTTTTCATTATTTACAATTGCTTCGCCGAATTTTACCGATAATTCATCTTTGGTTGTGCTTCTGTGGCATCCTGTTGCTATCAGAATGGTTATATCGGCATTCGGATTACCTTTTCTTATTTCTTCAAGCATCGGCGGAATGATAATCCTGCTTGGTACAGGTCTTGTGTGATCGCTTGCGATAATAACGATCTTTTTCTTTCCTTTTGCGAGTTCGCAAAGCGGTTCGGAATCTATCGGATTCATCAATGCTTTTTTAACCGCATCTATGCCATTTAAGGTCGGAACGTAATCATTTAACTTGGATTCCGCAATGTCAATAAGATTTTCATCGCAAAAATCATATTCGGTAAAATCTTTACCGTATGGGAATTTTATGATACTCATTTTATTTTCTTTCTTTATTCTTTCGGAATGCATATACAAGAATATTGCATTCTGTATATATCATAATTTTGACACAATATTGTTGTATAGTATAATAAATAAACCGAAAGGATGGATTATATTATGAAAAAGAACGGTTTTCTTGCCGGAGTGCTTTTTACTGTTGCCGCAGCAGGTGTAGCTTATATTGCCTACAGTTATAATAAAAAGAAAAAAGAAGATGAAGACAGAGCCTTTGATATCGATCCTGACAATTTGTGTGAGGGATGTACCGATGATTGTGCTCACTGCAAGGTTTACGAACAGGATGAATGTGAAGAATGCGAAAATACCTGCAGATATGAAACGATTTCCACAGTAGATAAAATTAAAAAAACTGCTGAAAAAGTAGGTGAAATCGCCGTAGATGTCGGAAAAGGCGCAACGGAATTTGCCACTAAAGCCGTAGATAAAATCAAAAAGAAAATCAACGAAGGAAAAGTAACAGAGGAAGTTGTATATGTTACTCCGGTTGAGCCGAAAGAAGAACAGCCTGCCGAAGAATCAAAGCCTTTTGAATTTATCGCCGACGATATCGACGACGCTGCCGAAGATATCGCGGATTCGGCAGATGATGTCACCGCAAACAAAGACGAAGACTGATAATATTTTTTATTCAGACGGTATCGGGTTTTCCGATACCGTCTTTGTTTATTTACAGTTTGTTTTGATATTCCCTGACATGTTCATTCAGAAGTCTGTATGCGGAAATCAGCATTGCCGCGCAGAGTATGCCGCCGATAATGTCGGTGAACCAGTGAACGCCTGCCAGAAGTTTAACAATAACAACAAGAACGCTTATAACAACACATCCGATCTGCAAACCGGCTTTCAATGTTTTGTTTTTGATTCTTTCACGAACCTGAAGCAGTGCAGTCATTAGAATACCTACAGTTACCAGAACATGAGAAGACGGATATGATGCCTCAAGTTCATTATTATCAAGAACGGGTCTGTAATTTATTGCAAAGAACATAAAGAAAAAATAGATTATGGCAACTGCGATATAAAATGCCGCAAGAGCATATAAGTAGAAATCAACCTTTAAGAAACTTTTTCTTTTTAACAGTTGAATCAGTCCTGTAAGCGCAAAGAAACCTGCAACGCCTATTGCAATGGTTATACATATATCGGAAACAGAATCTGCGATTTCATTAGTTCCGATCAGTTTCTTGACTGCGCTGTTAAGTGTTGCAAAACCGACTTCTGAACCGTTTGGTCCGATAGACTGAACGTCAATAAATTTGACTGATATTGTAAAACCGATAAATATAATAAGTAAAACAATTGATACTGCCGAGTAAGTTTTTTTCATATCAATTTTTCTCTTTCTTCTTTATTTTTCCGTAAAAACTTTTTCCGAAGAGATTATTTTCAATACCGAAAATATCGGCAATTGTTACCGCAATATTACCGAAGCATTTTTTTGTTCCGAGATTAACGGGTCTGATATCTTTGCCTATGCAGATAACAGGTGTATATTCTCTTGTGTGATCGGTCCCTACGGTTCCTGGATCGCAGCCGTGGTCGGCTGTTATCATAAGTGTATCTGTTTCTTGCATCTTTTCTGTGAAAGTCGGTAACCACGCATCAAAGTCGGCAATTGCCTTTGCATATCCGTCTACATCGTTTCTGTGTCCGTATGCCGAATCGAATTCTACGAGATTTACGAAACACAACCCGTCGAAAGTTTTATCAAGCATGGAAAAAGTTATATTCATGCCGTCTCTATTGTCTTTTGTATGAATGATTTCCGAAAAGCCGCGTTCGGCGAAGATGTCTCCGATTTTCCCGATTGCGATGGTGTCTTTATTCGCTTTTTTCAGGATATCGATCAATGTGTCCGAAGGTGGTTCCAATGAAAAATCGCGTCTGTTTGAAGTTCTGGTGTATATTCCGTTCTCTTCTGTATACGGACGCGCTATTATGCGTCCGACTCCGTGCCTGTCGACCATTATTTTACGCACTGTTCTGCATATGGAATACAGTTCTTCAGGCGGTATGATTGCCTCGTCGGCCGCAATCTGCAGGACGCTGTCGGCACTTGTATAAACGATGATGCTTCCTGTTTTTTTGTGTTCATCACCGTAATCTTTTATTACGTCCGTTCCCGAATAAGGTTTATTGCATAATACTTTCCTTCCTGTCTGCGATTCAATCTCGTTTATTATCTCAGTCGGAAAACCGTCCGGATATACCGGCATCGGAGA
>JAZQQT010000074.1:0-15720 GCA_045629205.1 Eubacteriales bacterium | reverse complement strand
TCGCCTTTGTTTGTGGCTAGGGTATAAAGATTACCGCGTTTCTTTGCTTTTGCGGCTTTTCCGTTTACCGTAAACTCGTATGTCATGCCGTCGGCATATATGTTAAGGTCTCCTCCGTTACAGGATGTAACCGTTGCGGATGTGAGTTTTCCGTCGGCCCATTTGCATCCCACTGTAAATCCGCCTCTTGCGTGGAGACCCGAATATTCTCCGGTTTTCCATCCCGAGGGAAGGGCGGGAAGAAATCTGATTCTGTATTTATAGCTCTGAATAAGCATCTCGGCAACTGCTGCCGTTCCGCCGAAGTTTCCGTCTATCTGGAAAATGCGCGGCGGATGGAGATCGAGGAGTGAGGATGTGGCAAAATCGGCGATAAGAGTGGTAAGATGTTCATACGCTTTATCGCCTTCACCTGAACGCGCGTAGAGACATGCTGTCCATGAACGGCTCCATCCCGTGTGACCGCCGCCTGCCGACAGTCTGTGCTCAAATAAGTCGTGTCCGGCTTTAAAGAGCTCGGGGGTGTCTTCGGGTGTTATGTAATCCGTCGGGAACATACCGATAAGGGGTGAAAAATGTCTGTGTCCGGGTTCGCCTTCCTCAACTTCCATACCCCACTCAAGCAGTCTGCCGTTTTTGCCGATTTGCAATTCGGGCAATTTCTTAAGAACTCGTTTCCATTTTCTTCTCAGCGTTTCGTCAATGCCGAGCAATTCCGAAGATTTGATGGAGTATTCAAGAACCTGACGGAAGAATGTAACGTCCATCGCTGCGTTTTTGCAGAGAGATACAGGCATCTTTTCATATCCGTTCAGGTCGTGAACGAATGTGTTTTCGGGTGACTGCGAAGGAACGATGGAATATCCGTTTCCGTCTTTTACAACATAGCTGCAGATAAAAGCGGCAACTTCCTTAAAATAGGGATAAGCTCTGTTTTTGAGGAACTCCTCATCGCAGGAATATTCGTAATGCATCCAGTAATGTTCGCACATCCACGGAGCGCCGCTGACCCAAACGCCCCAACCCTGCGAGTCGCTGGTAGCTCTGCCGTTTGCATCGGAGCAAAGAGGCAGGAATGTTCCTTCGCAATGATAAAGTCTTTTTGCCGTTTCACGGCCGCTTTCAATGAATTTTTCGCAAAGATTGAAGAGCGAATCGGTGTAATCGCCCATACCTGTCGGTTCTGCCGACCAGAAATTCATTTCAAGGTTGATGTCGTTATGGAAGTCGCATTCCCACGGCGGATCGATTTCGTCATTCCAGATTCCCTGAAGATGTGGCGGAAGCTGTCCGCAGGATGATATAAACAGATAACGTCCGTAATTAAAATACAATACGGGCATCGTAGGGTCTGTCGCGCCTTTGTCTTTGCGGTATTGTGCAATTCTTTCGGGAGTTGTAAGTGCTTCCTTGTCGGGATTGCCTTCAACGTTAAGACGGCATCTTGTGTAAACCGAAGAATATGCCTTTATATGCTGTTCGTTAAGCGTTTCGAGAGATTTTCCGGGGAATGTGATTTTCGGAAATTTCGGAGCGGTGCCGACATCGATCCCGAGCAGCAGCCATACGCGTTTTGTCTTGGCAATTTTAAGTGATTTGTCGGTAATGGTAACTTCACCGTCGGTCGACATGACTTTTACCGTAACCGTGAATGTATTGTCGTATATGAATTTGCCGTAAAGCGAAAGCGTGTCGTCTGTATGTCCGCGTGTTATAACGCAGCGTTTGTCTTTGATACGGTCAAGTTTGATTCCGTAAGATGTCGGTCTTGCGGATGAAAGAACAATGCTGATAAATTTGTCTTTTCCGTGCAGCGCTCGGTATTCTCTCTTGAAGGTATTGATTCCTTTTTTGAAAGAGGTGGTAACCGTTGCGTCGTCTAATGTGAGTTCCGTTAGGTAATCAGATATTTCTTTTCCGTCATCGAGTCCCGTTGTGATATACAGGTCGCCTGCCGGCTGATACGGGTCAACTCTTGTCCCATGACCGTGACCGGCGATTCCTCCTCTGGTTTCGATGGTTTTTGTCGCCTTGTAGATTCCTTCGCCGTATTTTCCTTCAAGAAGAAGTCTGCGGATTTCGTTAAGGTCTTTTTTCTTTACTCTTATGGAGTCTCTGTCTTTGAATTTGCCGGTATAAAGATTTTCATGGTTAAGAGCGATTCTTTCGTTCTTGCCTCCGAAAATCATTCCGCCGAGAGTGCCGTTACCTATCGGAAGCGATTCCTGAAAGGCTCTCGAGTCTTTTTGAACGTAAGCTTCGGAAGGAGCGGTGTATCTTAAAACATTATTTCCCATCTTATATCTCCGTATATAGTTTTTTAAGAGTATATCATACAGATATTCAAAAGTCAAATAAAAAAACGCCCGAGATTGACATTCGGCGACTTTTCGGTTATAATTGACACAGTTTTATTAAGGAGTTTTTTATGTTCGGAATTATTTGCTCAAAAAAAGGTGAGGTCCTGCCTATTCTTTCCTTTATGACCGACGTCACGACGGAAGAATATGCCGGTATGGAGTTTTCAACAGGCAAAATAAACGGTAAAGACGTTGTTATTTCAAGAAGCGGTATAGGTAAGGTTTACGCCGCTATATGCGCGCAGACAATGATCTTAAAATATCATCCCGAAAATATCATCAATTTCGGCGTTGCCGGAGGACTGGCTGACGGACTCAATATCGGAGATATCGTTGTCGCAACAAAGGTTTGTCAGCACGATTACGATACTTCTCCCACAGGGGAGCCGATTGGTTATATTATCGGGATTAATACGATATATATGGACTGCAATTTATCAATCGCCGAAAAGTTTCTTTCTGCGGCAAAATCACTTGGGTTAAGCGCGGTCAGCGGAGTTATTGCAACAGGGGATTGCTTTGTCGCAGAAAAAAGCAAAAAAGACTGGCTTAAATCAGAATTCAATGCCGTCGCCTGCGAAATGGAAGGCGGAGCAATCGGTCAGGTTTGTCTGCATAACGGCGTAGATTTCAATATTATCCGTTCCGTTTCCGATGTCGGAGACGATAACGCAAGTATTAACTATACCGAGTTTTTCAGGCAAACGGCAGAACGAGGAGCCGATGTCCTCAAAAAAATGTTTAATGACTGAATTTTAATTTGTTACAAATATTCGAACTTCTAAGAAAAAGGTAAAACATACTTGACAATGCACTGTGGCGATGATATAGTATATGTAAAGTTAACTGTGCATTGACGGAGGTCACGATTTGAGAAACAGAGTTGAAGAGCTGCGTCGCTTGCACAATGTTACGCAAGAAGAACTGTCATCTGACCTCGAGGTATCGAGGCAAACGATTTCCTCACTCGAAAACGGGCGTTACAATCCGTCAATAGAACTTGCTTTTAAAATTGCCCGTTATTTCAAACTTACCATAGAAGAAATTTTTATTTACGAGGCAGAAGGGGAGGACGAACAGTGACTCACAAGTTATCGGTTATAATCAGATATGCTGTAATGCTCATTCTCGGTATTGTTTTGCTTGTTCTTGCCTTCATAAACGCCGCCCCGGAAAAATATCTTCTTCGCGCGTTTTGTATTTCTGCAGGGATTGTTCTTTCGGTTCTCGGTTTGATAAACATCATTCTTCAGTTCAGTTTGTCCGAAAAAAAGAGCAAACAGAATGCCATAGAAGAATCCGACGAACGTAATGTTCTCATAAAAGGCAAAGCGGCAAACGCAACTCAGACCATTATTGTTCCGGTAATCGGAATTGCGTGCTTTGTTCTTGCCCTCAATGGTGAGATTCTCGGGGCTTTCTTCACTGCCGGGGTCCTTATCATCGACTCTGTTGCAATGATTTTCTTCACGTGGTATTATCGCAGACATTTATAAGCTTACTCCTTCTTCTTTAGATTTTCCTCCAAAATACTCTAAAGATTATTTAATATTTATCGGCGCCGCTCTTGCTCGCGGCGCCGATTACATTATTGACATTTCAACGATAATATAGTATTATGTTCAAAAGATTTTTGCGGACGGTTATATGGACAATAAAATAAAAGTTATAATAAAAAAACTTAACGACCGCGCTGTCGTTCCGTCATACGGTTCTGTCTGTGCCGCAGGCGCCGATCTCAGAGCTCTTACCGATAGAAATATCGAAATCGCCCCGGGCGAAACCTATCTCGTTCATACCGGTATTGCGCTTCAGATCCCGGACGGACTTGCGGGCTTTATATATGCGAGAAGCGGGCTTGCCTCAAAATCAGGCCTTGCGCCGGCAAACAAAGTCGGTGTCATAGACAGTGATTATCGCGGGGAAATAATGGTCGCTCTTCATAATCATTCAAATAAATCGGCAACGATCCGCTGCGGCGACAGAATCGCTCAGATCGTTTTCGCACCGTATTACGAAGCGGAATTTACAGACGGAGAATTCGATGAAACCGAAAGGGGAGCCGGAGGCTTCGGCTCTACGGGAACAAAATGAAATACGTTACACTCGGAAAAACAGGAATTGTATCTCCCAAAAACGGTTTCGGCGCCCTTCCGATACAAAGAGATACCACCGATGTCGCGGCTTATCTTTTGCGCAAGGCATATGATGCCGGTTTTACGTATTTTGACACTGCGCGTTCGTATTCCGACAGTGAAATAAAAATCGGCGTTGCTCTTTCTGATGTCCGTGATAAAATAACGATCGCCACAAAAACAGCGTCACTCACGCCGGAAGGTATATTGAAAGATCTCAATACCAGTCTTTCCAATATGAAAACCGACTATATTGATGTTTATCAGCTTCACAATCCGTCGTTTTGTCCGCTTCCCGGAGACGGTTCGGGTATTTATGAGCTTCTTTCCGAACTCAAGCAAAAAGGCCTGATTCGTCATATCGGTATTACCAATCACCGTCTTTCCGTTGCCGAACAGGCTGTTCGCTCCGGATTTTACGAAACTCTGCAGTTTCCGTTCTGCTATCTTGCAACCCAAAAGGATATAGATATAGTAAATCTCTGTAAGGAAAATAATGTCGGTTTTATTGCCATGAAGGCGCTTTCAGGCGGCCTTATCACAGATTCACGCGCGGCATATGCGTGGCTCGATCAATACGACAATGTTCTTCCGATATGGGGCGTTCAGCGTGAAAACGAACTTGATGAGTTTATCTCGTATTTTGATGCTCCTCCTGCGATGACACCGGAGATTACGGCTTCCGTAGAACGCGACCGCCGTGAACTTTCCGGTAATTTCTGTCGTGGATGCGGCTATTGCATGCCTTGTCCGGTGAATATAAAAATAAACGATTGTGCCCGTATGATTCAGCTTATACGCCGCAGTCCGTCCGCTCAGTGGCTTACTCCCGAGTCTCAGAAGATGATGCTGAATATCGAAAATTGCATCAACTGCCGCTCCTGCGCATCAAAATGTCCGTATGGACTCGACACACTGGCTCTTCTTAAAGAAAATCTCGCTGATTACAAAAATATATTATCGGGAAAAACGGTCGTTTAAGTTTTGTTTTAAGTAAATACTGTAAAATTTTTTAACGGCGGTCTTTAACAGCCGCGTTTGAAAGGATAAAACATGAAAAAAACATTTGCATTTATTCTTGTTTCATTAATGCTTGTTTCAATGCTTTCCGGATGCTTTCTTAAGGACTTGTTCACTGTATCCGACGACAAAGGCAGCGATTCGGGTGAAAATGTTTCAAGAGATTATTTCGATTATTTCGCTCTTAATCTTGACGAGTATATAACCCTCGGACAGTATAAGGGACTCGAAATAAATATGAAACCTGAATGTTCCGACGAAGATATTGAAGAAGAAATTCAGTATATGCTTTTAAACAGCACTACAATCAACAAAATCACCGACAGAGCGGCCGAAAACGGCGATACTGTCAATATCGACTTTGTCGGTTATATGGATGATGTCGCTTTTGAAAACGGTTCTGGAGAAGATTATCCGCTTACTCTCGGCTCGGGTTCTTTCATCGACGGTTTTGAAGAAGGTCTTGTAGGTGTTATGCCGGGTGAAACGGTTTCTCTTAATATCAGTTTTCCTGATCCGTATCCGAATAACCCTGATTTCGCAGGACTTCCTGTAAGATTTGATGTTACCGTAAACTATATTGAAGAAGAAGTTATTCCGGAATACACCGATGCTTTTGTTACCGAAATTTCGGAGGGCGAATATACCACAACTGCTGAATATTCCGCGTATATCCGCAAATCCATAAACGAAACCCTTGCCGCTGATGTTTTGAAAAACAAGGGTTCATATCTTGTTGAGATGGTTATCGAAAACTCCGAAATCAAAAAGCTCATAGATTCCGAGCTCGAAATCAACCGCAGCGATATGGTAAATTATTATACAACCGCAGCGGCAAATTATCAGATATCTCTCGGAGAGTTTCTGATGTATTTCATGGGTATCGACGAAGAAACGTTTTATAAAAAAGCAGATGAATACGCGGCGCAGGCAGTTTCGGCAAATCTTGTTGCGACCGCTATCGCAAAAGCCGAAAATATAACCGTTTCGGATGAGGATTATTCAACGTCTCTTCAGGAACTTATCGATTATTATGCCGATCAGGGGTATGAAATCGGCGCTTCCGAAATAGAAAGCGAATACGGCGGAAAAGACGGACTTTCATTCTATTTCCTCCGTGAAAAAGTTATGGATTTCCTTTGTGAAAACAGTATCGAAATAAACGGCGACGTCGAATAACGGATTATAATACAGAATAAGAACAGCGTGATTGCTTTTGCAGTCACGCTGTTTTGTGTAAAGACGATTGTCATTTATTATTTGTTTGTCCGTTCTGTCACAGAGGTATGACTGCCGTAACCGTAAAGTCGGATCCATACTGTGTTTCGGCGGAGATTTTTCCTCCGTGCGCTTCCGTTATTGCTTTTGCAAGAGATAGTCCGATACCGTGTCCGCCTGTTTCGGAATTGCGCGAATTGTCAGTACGGTAGAATCTGTCAAATACACGCGGCATATCCTCTTTTTTTATCGGCGCGGATATCGTATTATAAACGGAAAGTACCATTTCCTTTTTTGAGGCACTCAGTTTGAGTCTGACTGAGCCTTGGAGGGGAGAGTATTTGAATGCGTTGTCAAGAAGTATCGAAACAAGCTGTCTTATTGTGTCAGGCGAACCGTTCATACTTATGTCGTTTTGGATTTCGACGGTGTATTCTCTTTTGCTTGCAGCTGCAACAGCTTTGAAAGACGATGCGGTTTCACTTACAAGCTCCGAAACGGGAAATTCCGACTTCAGTATTCTCGAATCGGGTTCTTCCATTCTTGACAAAGATACAAGTTCATTTGTAAGTGCCGTCAGATGCCTCGTCTGTTCTCTGATGTCGGAAATGCATTCGTTTTCTCCGATATCAGCTTCGAGCAGATCAGTGTTTGCGGCTATGACGGTAAGCGGCGTTTTGATCTCGTGTCCCGCATCGGATATAAACTGCTTTTGTTTCGTGTAACTCTCTGCTATGGGGCGGACGATTCTGTTTGCGGCAAGCAGAAAAATAACGAAAACCACGGCACAGCAGGATAAACCTATGATGATTGATGTCGTCAGAAAGGTGTAAAACGCATCCAGTTGACGACCGCAGTCGAGAAAAACTATTCTTGTATATCCTTCGGCTGCGAATTTCGCAAACCGGAAATTATCTATAAATCCTCTGTTATTGGTTCTTTTGATTGCCTTGTTTATATATTTGATTGCCGTTTCATTATTGACCGAAACTATTTTATCATCATTTATCTTTATGATTGTTCCTTTGTCTGACACGAGCGACGTGAAATAACGGGCCTCATAAGGGATTTCCGGCGACATTCCTGGAGGAAGAAAATCAAAAATAAAAGACATTTCCGAATATGAAAAAAGAGAAAGGATTTTGTCGGCGTTTTGTTTGACTGTATTGAAATTTATAAAATTTATAGCGCATATCAGGACTGTCATCAGCAGAAGAATAGAGCCTGTCGCGAGTAAAATGAATTTCCGCTTTAGCTTTTTAATCATTACAGGTCTCCAATGAGTATCCGACATTCCTCAGCGCGCTTATTTCAATGTCCGACTGAAGTGCCGTCAGTTTTTTCCTGAGATACGAGATGTATACCCAGACAACATTCATTTCGGCATCGCTGTCAAATCCCCATATCTTTTCCATGATTCGTTCGGATGAGAAAACATGATGAGGGTTCGACATAAACATCTCCATCATCTGATATTCTTTGTTTGTAAGACGAATGGCTCCGGTAGGGGATGAAAGCTCGAATGTGGCTCGGTCAAGAGTGATGTTTCCGCATCGCAGCTTGCTGTCCGGCTCGTTTTTCCCTCGTGTGATAAGTCTTAAACGGGCAAGCAGTTCTTTTGAATCAAAAGGCTTTGATAGATAATCGTCTGCGCCGCTGTCAAGTCCGAGAACTTTATCGTCAACTTCTGCTTTTGCGGTCAGTATAAGAATCGGAATATTGTTTCCCTCGGCTCTGAGTTTTTTAAGGACGGTTATACCGTCGGCCCTCGGCATCATAATGTCGAGTATCGCCGCATCGTAATTTCCGGATGATATATAGTCAAGCGCTTCCTCGCCGTCATAAACGGCATCGGCGGAATAATTGTTTTTTTCAAGTATTTTGATTATTGCTCTTGCAAGTGATTTTTCGTCTTCGGCAAGTAATATTCTCATGTCCGATCCTCCTTCGCTTATTATGTCATTGTATCGAATATTGCTTAAATGAAGTTAAAACCCCGAACCGATTCATATGTTTAATAATCTTTTCCATTCAACAATCAGTCTTTCGGTTGTCCACGATGCGTTTGCCGGACTTGTAGACGGAAGTTTTACGGCTCTGATTTTTGTTTGTCTGAAACAGAATTTGTTATACAACTCCTCGGCTTTTGCTCCGTTTACAAATATTCGCGATATTTTTAATTCCGAAATCAATGAATATATATCGTTTGGAATAACGTTTTTTATCGAACTGTCCGACGAACCGATTATGTCGCAGCGTTCTATAACGTCCCAAAGCGCGATCCCGTTTTCGAGCAGTAATCCGGTTTTCTCTTCAGTCGTTGTCGGAGGCACGGTATTCAATACCGCCGAAATCACTTTCCAGAATCTGTTTTGCGGATGTCCGTAATAAAAGTTTATTTCGCGGGATTTTACCGATGGTATTGAACCGAGAATGAGAATACGACTCTTTTCGTCAAATACCGGACCGAAAGAGTGTGTAACGGTTTCGTAATCACGCATTTGCTTCGGCATCTTCCGGCAGTTCATCTTTTCCTGCGTTTTCACGGGTCAATTTTTTCATCCAATTAAAGGAGTTAATCTTGATTACCGCGACTATGCACTTGAGTATCTGATCTGCTTTGAGACAGAGAAATACCACCCATGGAGCGGCTCCGAGTAACTGCGTAATAAACCCGGCAGGTAAAACAACGAGAAATACAAATATCGAGTCGTTTTTGAATACGAACGATACGTCCCCGCCTGATTTAACAAGCCCGAACAGACACGCTGCCTGATAGCATGTTCCGACAACGGTAAACTGCAGGACCGAAAGAAGCGTCATTGCGCATTCTGCGGCAGCGTCGGAAATTCCTCCTGTCGTGCCGATGACTTTATAAAGTGTGATAAACGGACTCTTGAGAAGACAGAACGTAATGCCGGTTACAACTCCGAGAATAAGGAAAAGCATCTGAACTGTTCTTGCGTATTCTTTCATTAAATCGACTTTTCCTTCGCCGATCGTTTTTCCTGTGATTATTCCCACTGCGCTCGACATTCCGTTCATAACGACATAACAGAGGTTGTTCATCGAGTTGGCAATACTGAATGCGGTTATTACATCTTCTTCAAAACGGCCTATTATTGCGGAACTTATCATCATATTTGCTCCCCAAACGCATTGTCCGCCTATGATCGGAAGCCCGTATTTGATAAAGTCTTTTCTCAGCAGTGTGTCACTTGTAAGGAAGTCTTTCGGCTTAAGCGCGAGCTTCTTATCAATGAATGTGATATATATTATCATAACCGCAAGCTCAACGATTCTCGAAATAACCGTTGCGATCGCAGCGCCTGCTATACTCATATCCAGAACGAAAATAAAAACGTAATTGAGCGTGATGTTTACAACGAGGGAGATCGCCGAGACCCACATTCCTATATTTGCTACCTCAACACTTCTCATCGCGGCAATAAGCAGCTGTGTTATGCTGAAAAAGATATATGAAAGGCAGACGAGCCTGAGATATTCGGCTCCGGCTTCGATAACGGTTTCCTGATTCGTAAAGACCGATATTATAGCGCTCGGAAAGAAAAAACATACCAGAGTCAGCAGTATGCTGAATGCGGTCGTGAACTGAAAGCCGATCGAAATCAGCTTTTTTATGGCGTCTGTGTTTTTCTTTCCCCAGTATTGCGATGCAAGGATAAGAACGGCTCCTTCTATGCCTCCGGAGAATAATTGCAAAAAAGTCTGTATTTGATTGCCCATGAATACGCCCGAAACGGCGGCATCACCGAGTCCGCCGACCATTATGTTATCGGCAAGATTGACACAGAAGGTGATGAAGTTCTGCAATGCCACCGGAACTGCAAGAACAGTCAGTGTCTTGTAAAAATTTTTATCTTTTGTAAAAAGTCTCATTTTATATTTCGGAAAGATATTTCTTTCTCATTAAAGATTTTATTGTTTTCGTCAGTCCATTTTATTTCGGCGCCGTTACCTTTGAGTGTTATGGCCGTTGCCGCATATCCGTCCGGTCTCGGTTCTCCTCCGATAATAACCGGATAATAATGGTTTACGGTGTTTCTTTCATCGTCTTTTTCAAGCACAAAACTTCTGTGCAGGTGACCGCAAAGCATAAAATCTATGTCCTTTGCTTCAATATATCCGTTCCATTCGGCAAACAGTTCTCTTTCGATGTCGAATATTCCGTCGCATTCGTCAAGCGGAACGATTGGACATACGGGGCAGATATGAGTAAGCGCGAATTTGTATCTGTTATCTTTCAGAATTGCGTTTTTGATAAATGCCGTTTCCTGACGTCTGTATCTTTCAAATGCGTTTACTCCGCCGTATTCTTCGTGGCTGTCCCATTTGTCTTCGCCGCAGTCGAGGACCAGTCCGCTTATGCAGCCTACGGAAAAAGTATAATACGGCTTTCCGTCTTCGGAGGGGAAAAAGTATGGATAAAGCTCAGCCTGTTTGCCCCTGCAGTCGTGATTGCCTCTCGATATTATCATCGGAATTTTTCCTTTTCCGATTTTTCCGAGAAATCCAAGCACTTCAAAATAATGTTCTTCTGTTTCGGTTTCACCTATATCTCCGTTTATCACGAAAAGATCAGTATTGTCACCGAAAAATCCGGCAGCAGTTGAGGCAAATGCAAATCGGTAATGAACGTCGGAAATGAGATAAATATTTATATTATCTGTTTTCTCAACAGGATTGAAATCAAAGGTCTCGTATTCCTTTTCTTCCGGATGCGAACCGTATGAAACCCTCGTTTCGCATTTTCTGAACACTATAGTGTATTTCTTTTCGGCGTCCAGCAGCTTTTGCGGGATACGTATTTTCAAAAACCGTCTTTCGGTCGGCAGAACTCCGGCATTGTTTTCGTAATATTCCTGTCCGCCGGTATTGACAAGACAAAGTCCTGCCGTTTTCAGCGAAATCAGTATTTCATAATCTTCACCGATGGCGCAGACTGTCGGCGCAAATCTTAAAAAACTCATATACTGTCCTTCTTTATGTTTGTGATTGTCAGTTTTTTTTCGTTTACCGTAAATGAAATCTGCATACCGGCGTATGCCATTGTGTATCCTTTTCCGTCTTTGTGATAATGCGGTCTCGGATCCTGCGAAAGCGCCGACAGTATCTCTTTTCTGCCATCTTCCGGCAGCTCGGCGAGCATTTCTTCGGATGCCGACACTTCAAGCTTTTGTTTTCGTGTTTCTTCGGCGTATCCGTATTTTGCCTGCGGATGACTGTCTGTAAACGGCAGATACGGCTTTATATCGTATATCGGCGTTCCGTTCTTCAGATCGGCGCCTTTTATTTTCAGTCGGATTCCTTCTTTTACCTGCTCGATGCCGCAGAACTCAACCGATGATATTCCGATCGGATTCGGACGGAAAGGTGAGCGTGATGCAAATACGCCCACTCGTTTATTCCCTCCCAGTCTCGGCGGACGGACTGTCGGCGACCACTTGTCGCCGTTTTCGGAAAATCCCCATATCAGCCAGATATGTGAGAATCCCTCGATCTCCCTGAATGCTTCGGGTGACGAATACTCTTTTTTGAAAACGATGTATCCCACGCCGTCGGAAAGACCGCTTTGACGGGGGACTCCGAAGTTTTCGTCAAACCCGCACTGCATTTCGGCAATAATTTTAAGTTCCGTTATTATCGCCTCCTGTTCGTTATTTTTTATTATATCATATATACTGTCTTTGTTCAATATAAATTACCGTATCATCTTGAAATTTAAGAAGAAATGTATTATACTGTTTTCAAAACAGTTTTAAGGAGAATATTATGCATTTGTATTCCGTTTACGATAAAGAATTCAGACCCTACGGCAAAATCCTCAAGGGTTACGACACTTCCGAGCTTGTTGCCGCAATGAATAAAATTCCTCTGCCCGAATCGGGAACAGACTATAAGCCGTCTGTCGACTCTCTCGAGGCATGCGGAGTCTTCGCTCAGTTTGGTGAAAATGCTTTCGGCGGTATGCCCGTTCAGCTCGGTATATGTTGGGGACATAACACAAAACTCAATGCTCTCGAATATCATCGCAACAGCGAGCTTAATATCGGCGCAACCGAATTTGTCGTTCTTCTCGCCAAATCCGAGGATATCGTTAACGGAAAGCTTGATTCGTCCAAGGTAAAAGGTTTCACTGTTCCCGCCGGCGTTGTATGTGAGCTTTATGCCACAACTCTTCACTATGCGCCTTGCCATACCGACGACGCAAAGGGCTTCCGTGTCGCGGTTGTTCTTCCTAAAGGCACCAATACCGGTTATTCTCCCGTCGCAAAAATCACATCTGAAGACAGAATGCTTCTTGCCCGCAATAAATGGGTTATCGCTCATCCCGATTCTTCCGAGGCATCCGACGGTGTTTACGTCGGCATCGAAGGAAAGAATATAGATATTTCTCTTAAAAATCCCGTTGCGCAAATCGACATTGAAAATTTCGGTTCCATGACCGTCGAACTTTATCCGGACGAAGCGCCGGTTACCGTCGATAACTTTATCAAGCTTGTTTCCGACGGTTTTTATAACGGTCTTATATTCCACCGTGTTATTTCCGGCTTTATGATTCAGGGCGGTGACCCCGAAGGTACCGGTATGGGCGGTCCGGGTTATTCCATAAAAGGTGAATTCGAAGCCAACGGGATATCTAACCCGATCAAACACGAGCGCGGTGTTATTTCCATGGCTCGTTCACGTCATCCCGACTCTGCCGGCAGTCAGTTCTTTATTATGCATCAGGATTCTCCGCATCTCGACGGACAATATGCCGCGTTCGGAAAAGTTACAAGCGGTATTGAGGTCGTAGACGCAATCGCCGCTTCCGAAACGGATTATAACGATAAACCTCTTAAAACAGTTCGTATATCAAAAATAACCATCGAATGATTTTGAGATTTCGTTGCGATAAGATTGATTCATTGCTAAAAGGCAGTCTTCGTCCAGACTGCCTTTTTTATAATAACAAAAAGTGTAACCAACGGGCAGCAGATATTTTAGTGTGGCAAACACTGGGTTTTATCTGAATTGTTTTCATTAAATGACTCTTGAAAACAAACAAAACACAGAAAGCGGATATTCTGTGCTGACTGCAATCGCCGTGTTTCACAAAAATAAAAGATACTAATAGACTGACGGAGAGGCTACTTTGTTATGTAGTCTCTCCGTTTCGTGTTTTTTTTGTTTGGAATTTTATTGTGTCGGAGTGTCATCCGTCATTTTTTTTCGTCAGGTCCTTTATTATTTCTCCCGCTATTATCAGCCCCGCGACCGACGGAACGTATGAAACGCTTCCTATAACCGTTTTGTCGGTGTTCTCGGTCGGTGTTTCTGTCGAATAAAGCACTTTCAGTTTTCTGATTCCTTCCTTTCTGCAGAGAGATCTTACTGCTTTTGCAAGTGGACATACCGAAGTTTTGTAAATATCCGTAACTGCGAATTTCGTCGGGTCTGTTTTGTTACCCGTCCCCATTGAACCGATGACCGGAATATCTTTGTCCTGTGCGATTTTGTATATCAGCATTTTTGAGTATACCGAGTCGATGGCATCCGCGATATAGTCCATACTGTCAAGAATTATTTTATCTTCTGTTGTCAGGTCAAAAAATATCGGATATTCATATACTTTTATGAGAGGATTTATGTCCCTTAGCCTCTCGGCAGCCGCTGTTGTCTTCTGTTTTCCGACGGTCGAATGAATCGCGTATAACTGTCTGTTAATATTTGAAACATCGATTTTGTCGCCGTCAATGATATGCAGTTCTCCCACGCCTGCTCTTGCAAGCGCTTCGGCAATATACGACCCTACACCTCCGAGACCGAAGACCGCGACCTTTGCGTTCGCGAGCTTTTCAAGTCCTTCGGCTCCTATTACTCTTTCGGTTCTTTCGGTGTAATCAAATCTCATATTATTCTCCTGCTTTAAAATCCGATAATCTGAAATCCTGCGGAATATCAGCTTTAAACATTATTCTTTCACCTGTGACGGTATCGGTGAATTCTATTTCTCCGCAATGAAGCATCTGCCGCTGATATCGTTCGTCCTTTCGACCGTAAAGCCAGTCGCCTGCAAGCGGATGTCCGATATGCTTCATATGAACTCTGATTTGGTGTGTTCTTCCTGTTTGTGTCATGATTTTCAGAAAAGAATATCTCTCGTTTTCTCCGAGAACTGTGTATTCGGTAACGGCGGTCTCTCCGTCGTCGCTGCCGCAAACCTCACGTTCGATCGTTGCGATTCCGGGAACACGTCTGATATTTGCATCTACAACGCCCGATTTTTGCTCAAAGAGTCCGGTTGCGACGGCATAATAAGTTTTCGAAACGTTTTTGCCGAGCAATTGTTCAGTAAGAAGCTCGTGTGAGTATCTGTTTTTTGAAACGACAATAAGTCCGGACGTGTCTTTGTCAAGTCTTGTAAGACATCTGAAAACAAAATTGCGGTCTGTGTCTTTCAGTAAATAAGAAAGATAATTTGCGATACTGTCGTTTGTGTGACCCTTTGACGGGTGGCAGGGGATACCGGCCTGCTTGTTAATGATATAATAGTCTTCATTTTCAAAAACAATATCTATAGGACCTCTTACGGGTTCGATGTTTTCGGAAGGTTTGTCGTCTCTTATATTCAGTGTAACGACATCTCCTTTTTTTGGCAAAACTGTAACGTAAACTCTGGAGGCGTTCAGAATGATGCCGTCCGGTTCCGATTTAAGTGATTTAAGCAGTTTATTGGATATTCCGAGTCGCCTTCGCAAGATCGTTCCGAGTTTGATACCATCGTCGTTATCTTTTATTGTATAAAGAATTATTTTGTCCATATAATACCTTTATATAATTATATCAGACGGTGGAATAAGTGTCAATTATCTATTTAAATCGGAAAACCCGTGTATTGTGTCGTTATATTGTCTATATGAAGTAATAAAATTCAACATACAAGTAATGCACAATGAACAAACATAAAAATAAATATGAGG
>JAZQQT010000073.1:0-24052 GCA_045629205.1 Eubacteriales bacterium | reverse complement strand
GAGAAGGCTGGATTCCAGTTTTTCAATTCTTACTACCGCAAGTCTGTAGCGTAAACAAGGGAGGAGCCGTGTACCAGACCGGTACGCACGGTTCTGTGGGAGGTCGGCTGGCTAACTAATAGTCAGCCTCCTACCCGATTTAGAAAGAAATAATAAGGATTATTTATGTTCGATAAATTACTGTTGCTCGAAGAGAGATTTAATGAGATTAACGAAAAACTTACAGATCCGGAAGTTATTTCCGATCAGAAAATGTATCGCGATTTAATGAAAGAGCATAAAATGCTCGAACCGATTATCGAAGAGTTTTCTGTTTATAAATCCTGCAGAAATTCTGTTGAAGAAGCTGAAGAATTACTTCAGACGGAAACCGACAGAGAAATGCGTGAACTTGCCGAAGAAGAGTTGTATTCGGAAAAAGCAAAGATGGCAGATTCTGAAGAAAGACTTAAAATTCTGCTTATTCCGAAAGATCCAAACGATGATAAAAACGTTATTGTCGAGATCAGAGGCGGTGCCGGCGGAGAAGAGGCAGCTCTTTTTGCCGCATCTCTTTTCCGCATGTATTCAATGTATGCCGAGAGAAAAAGATATAAAATCGACGTTATAGATATTAACGAAACCGAACTCGGCGGGATAAAAGAAATCAGTTTTTCGGTTGAGGGCGATGGCGCATACAGCCGTTTCAAATACGAAAGCGGTGTTCACCGTGTTCAGCGTGTTCCCGAAACCGAATCATCCGGACGAATTCATACTTCAACGGTTACGGTTGCCGTTCTTCCCGAGGTGGATGACGTTGATGTTGAAATTAATCAGAATGATCTTCAGATAGAAACCCATCGTTCGGGAGGCGCCGGAGGTCAGCATGTTAACAAAACAGAGTCTGCAATCAGAATTATTCATATTCCGACGGGAATTGTCGTAGACTGTCAGGATGAGCGCAGCCAATATAAAAACAAAGATAAAGCAATGAAAGTTCTACGTTCAAAGATTTTCGAACTTAAGCAGAACGAACAGAACGAAAAAATCGCAGGCGAACGTCGTGCTCAGGTAGGAACGGGTGAACGCAGTGAACGGATCAGAACCTATAACTTTCCTCAGGGACGTGTTACCGATCACCGTATCGGATTAACACTTTTCAAACTTTTAGCATTTATGGACGGCGATATGGACGAAATGATAGATGCATTGATCACACAGAAACAGGCTGAGAATTTAAGCAGGAAAGATGATGAGTAAGCAATCGGATCACGAAAAATACGAGATTTTATTTCTTGTTTTAAGGTGCATCGTTTTTGCGTTGCTGACAGGATTTATCCTCACATTGTTGTCGGCATTTTACCCGATAACACTCTACACGTATAATGACCTTGACAGAATGGCTTTCGGAAAACCTTTTGCGTTTCTTATACAGTCCTATTCAAAGCCCGTCAACGATGCCTGGTTTCCGGGAATGGTCACGCCTAAATTTTCAGACGGTTATTCAACCGAAATAGCTTTCGGAATGTTTTTGGCATCTTTCGGAATCAATACCGTTATCGGAGGAATTGCCGTAACCTTTATTTGCTTATTAAAGAAAAACAGAAAGAGAAAAAAATGATACTCAGAGATCAGAACGGAATCGGAATAAGTGATAATGATTTGAAATCGGCGCTTTACGAATCCGTAAAAGGAAAATCCTTAAAAAAAGTTCTTATTATTCCGCCGGATTATACACGTATGTATTCAGGCGCAGGAAAAATCACGGCATTCTATTATCAGATGCTTTCATCGATGTGCACTGTTGACGTAATGCCTGCTCTCGGAACCCATGTTCCCATGACAGAAGAAGAATGCAACGCATTCTTTATGGGTAGTCTTCCTTTTGAGAAGCTTATAGTTCATGATTGGCGTAACGACGTCGTAAAAATCGGTGAGGTCCCCGCTTCTTTTGTCTCGGAGGTTTCCGAGGGACTTGTAAACGAAAAAATAGATGTTGAAATAAACAGCCGTTTGCTTGACGGATACGATCTTATTATTTCAGTCGGACAGGTGGTTCCTCACGAAGTTGTGGGAATGGCAAATTATTCAAAGAATATTTTTGTCGGATGCGGCGGTTCTTCAATGATAAACAGCTCCCATATGCTCGGCGCATTTTACGGACTTGAGCGTATTATGGGAAAAGATTTCTCTCCGGTCAGAAGAGTATTTGATTATGCAGAAGAGCATTTTCTTAAAGATCTTCCGATTTTATATGTTCTTACCGTTACAACCAACAGGGGGGATGAAACTTTGATTCACGGAGCCTATATCGGGCGGTCTCGTGAATTGTTTGAAGGCGCTGTTGCTCAGAGCCAGGCAACGAATCTCAATTATGTTGACGAACCGTTAAAAAAGGTGGTCGTTTATCTTGACCCAAGAGAATTCAAATCGACCTGGCTCGGCAATAAGGCAGTCTATCGGACCCGTATGGCTATTGCAGACGGGGGTGAACTGATAGTTCTCGCTCCCGGTATCGATAAATTCGGTGAAGATCCGCAGAACGATGCTTTAATCCGCAAATACGGGTATGTTGGACGTGAAAACGTTCTTCGCCTTGTGTCCGAAAATGAAGATCTGAAATCAAATCTTTCGGTTGCCGCTCATTTGATTCACGGATCATCCGACAATCGTTTTTCGATAACTTATTGCACGGAAAAAATATCCGGTGATGAAATACGCAGCGTTTATTTCGGTTATATGCCGTATGCCGATGCTGATAAAGTATATAACCACGCTGCTTTAAAGGACGGATATAATATTCTTCCGAACGGAGATGAGATATACTATATCAGCAATCCCGCATTGGGTTTGTGGGACAGAAAGAAGTAATGGCGTGGACGAAAGTTTTATAGATTTACATACACATTCTACAGAATCCGACGGAGCAATGTCTCCCCGCGAAGTAATCCGGCATGCAAAAGAGGCAGGTTTGTCTGCGGTTGCTCTTTCCGATCATGATACGATCGGCGGTGTTGAGTCGGCTATGGATGAAGGCAGGAAAGTCGGGATAGAAGTTGTTCCCGCAATTGAGCTTTCGGCGCAAAGTGATACTGAAACACATATCCTCGGATATTACATCGACATCAACAGTGATTTTCTTAATTCCAAACTTGCCGATGTCCGCAGGATCAGGGATTTACGTTCTCTTGATATTCATAAAAGACTTACAGGTCTCGGTTTTGATATCGATCTTGATGAAGTCAGGTCGATCGCGCCGGGAGGTATTGTCGGCAGAGCGCATTTTGCCCGTGTAATGGCAACAAAAGGATATGTGACTTCTGTAAAAGAAGCTTTTGATAAATGGCTCAGCAACGGCAAGCCCGGATATTCAACAATTCAGGCTCTTTCCGAGGAGGAAGGAGTCCGGCTTATAAAAGATGCCGGTGGGTTGGCGTTTATCGCTCATTTGAATCAAACAAAGAAAGATATTCCCACATTACACTCCTTTCTTGCACGCTTGAAAGACTGCGGTCTTGACGGAATTGAAGGCTATTATACGGAATATACACCCGAAATGGACATTGCATATCGCAATTTGGCCTCCGATTTGAATCTGATTATTTCAGGCGGATCGGATTTTCATTGGAAAATGAAGCCGCATATTTCAATCGGGAGGGGATTGGGTAATCTTCATGTTCCGTATTCCGTTCTCGAAAATATAAAAAACGAATATTTTAAACAAAAGAAGGCATAAAATGAAAAAAGCAGATATTGGCATGATAGGTATGGCCGTTATGGGCGAAAACCTTTCTATGAACATGGAACGGCACGGATATACCGTAGCCGTTTATGACATATGGGACGGCGTAGTAGATAAGTTTATAAACGGAAGAGGAAACGGAAAAAAGTTTATTCCGTGTTACTCAATAGCCGAAATGGTCGAGAATCTCGAGAAACCGCGAGTTGTTATGATGATGATCCGTGCCGGTTCTCCCGTTGACGAAACGATAGAAAAACTGATTCCGCTGCTCGACACCGGAGATATTATTATTGACGGAGGTAACTCTCATTTCCCGGATACCGCAAGACGCTGTCAGTATGTTGAGTCCAAAGGTATGTTATATATCGGGACCGGCGTTTCCGGCGGAGCCGAAGGCGCGTTTAAAGGACCTTCAATGATGCCGGGCGGATCTCCCGCGGCATGGAACAGGGTCAAACCGATTTTACAGGATATATGCGCAAAGGTCGAAGACGGTTCTCCCTGTTGTGACTGGGTAGGCGAAGGCGGAGCCGGGCATTTTGTAAAAATGGTCCATAACGGAATCGAATATGGTGATATGCAGCTCATATGTGAAGCATATCAGATTATGCGTGATTATCTCGGAATGACCTGCGACGAAATGCATGATGTTTTTGCCGAATGGAATAAAGACATTCTCGACAGTTATTTAATAGAAATAACGGCTGATATTTTAACCGTTCGTGATACCGACGGAAAACCGATTGTGGATAAAATACTTGATACGGCAGGGCAGAAGGGCACCGGAAAATGGACCGGTATTGCCGCTCTTGATGAGGGAATACCTCTTACGTTGATCGGGGAAGCTGTTTTCTCTAGATGTCTCAGCGCTATAAAAGAAGAACGTGTGGCTGCCTCATCCGTTTTAAAAGGACCTTCGGTTAAGTTCTCCGGCGACAGAAAAGAATTTATCAATAATCTTAAAAATGCGCTTTACGCTTCTAAGATTGTTTCATACGCACAGGGATATACGCTTATGCGTTCTGCTGCGAAGACTTATGGATGGAATCTTAATTACGGCGGGATTGCGCTTATGTGGCGAGGCGGATGTATAATCAGAAGCGCATTTCTCGGAAAAATAAAAGAAGCGTTTGATGCCGATCCTGATATTACCAATTTACTTCTTGCACCTTATTTCAAAGAAGCAATAGAAAAAGCGCAGTCAGGTTGGCGTCAGGTTTGTGCCGCGGGAATAACATCCGGTATTCCGATGCCTGCCATGACATCTGCTCTTGCTTATTTCGACGGATATCGCAGTGAACGTCTTCCTGCAAATCTTCTTCAGGCACAGAGAGATTATTTCGGCGCTCATACCTACGAACGTGTTGATGCTCCGCGCGGTCAGTTTTTCCATACAAACTGGACCGATGAAGTCGGAAGTACGTCCGCAAGTCAGTATAATGCTTAATTCGGAGGTTGTATCATGTTAAAAATCAAAGATAATTGTAAATATGCGATTGTTGTTCCTTCTTCTATGGGAGTCAGAATTACACCTGCCGAAGGACAGCCTGTTTACGCTTCAAATATGTTTATGATGCAGGCAACAAGTGCCGAAACCAATGTGGCGTCTATTTCATCTTATCTCGGCTTGCCCGTAAAGGTTCTTACAACTTTTGTAAAAGACAGCCCGATTGCTTCTTTTATTAAACAGAATCTTCGTTCACGCGGAATGGATTTTGAGGGCCCGGAAGTTGATCAGGGAGGTCCTTGGGGATACCGTCATCAGTTTAATATCGCAGACAGCGGATACGGTTCACGCGGACCGCGCGTATGTAACGACAGAGCAGGTGAGGTCGGTAGAACGCTTAATATAAAAGATTTCGATCTTGATAAGATTTTCGGGCAGGAAGGCGTTGCCATTCTTCATCTATCCGGATTGATAGGCGCGTTGTCACATGAAACAGGTATCTTTTGTCTTGAACTGGCAAGAGCTGCAAAAAAATACGGAACGCTTATTTCCTTCGATTTGAATTATAGGGCATCTTTTTGGAAAACCCGTGAAGAAGAACTTTCCGCCATTTTTTCGGAAATCGCTTCCCTTGCCGATATTCTTGTCGGTAATGAAGAGGATTTTCAGTTGTGTCTCGGGATTAAAGGCCCCGATGCCGGCGGTAAGGATATATCATCAAAAATCGACAGTTTTAAAGGTATGATTAATGAAGTCCGCAAGCAGTATCCCAATGCTCAGATATATGGAACCACGCTTCGTCAGGTCGTTAATGCCAATAATCATCTTTGGGGCGCAATAATGCTTAACGGCGAAGAATGGAATGTCATTGAACCCAGATCGATTACGGTTCTCGACAGAATCGGAGGCGGTGATGGATTCGTGGGAGGTCTTCTTTATTCCGTTTATAAAAAAATGTCTCCTAAAGAACAGATTGATTTTGCATGGGCTTCAGGTGCACTTGCGACAACTTTCCTTACGGATTACGCGCAGCCTGCCGACGAGGATCAGATATGGTCTATTGCAAACGGCAATGCTCGTGTAAAGAGATAACGATATCAAACAATATGCCCGCCGACATTGTTTCGGCGGGCAAAGTATTTTTTTGTTTTATGTTTTTTATTTTGATGCGGATATGCAGAGCCATCCGCCTTTTTCTTTTTCATCGGTCACTTTCAAACCGTTTTTGATAAGAGCGCTCATAACGTCATCGCGTCTTTCGGTAATGATTCCCGACATAATGAATACTCCGTTGTCATCCATAAAATCTTTAATAAAATCAGTCAGTCTGATAATTACGTCTGCTACTATATTCGCAAAAATAAAATCGTATTTTTTACCGTTTATGAGTGTTCTTGCGCCGTCGTCCATCGCAAGAATGTTGCCGACCGCCGCGTTAAGCGTTCCGTCAAAAGAATTCAGCGAAGCATTCTCTTTTGTGACTTTAACTGCGTTTGGATCTATGTCTGTTGCATCGACCGATCCGGCACCGAGAAGAAGCCCCGTAATCGAAAGGATTCCGCTTCCGCATCCGATGTCAAGACATTTTTTTCCATTCATATCGAAATCCTGTATCTTTTCAATACACAAAGATGTCGTTTCATGGGTTCCTGTCCCGAAAGCCATCCCCGGATCTATTTTCAGAATCGTTTCATCGTTTTTCTTTTCATATTCTTCCCATTCGGGAACTATTGCCATGTTTTTTATGAGAAGCGGTTTGTAATACTGTTTCCATGAATTTGCATAATCATCTTCGGCAATGATCTGTTCAACGATACTCATCGGGATGGCATTTGCATCAAAAGATGCGATGAGATATTCTCTTACGTCAGACATATTTGTCTGAATCTGAAAATATATATGTAACAGAGCATATTCGGTATCTTTTTTCAAGAGTTCTTCGTCGATCAAAGCAAAGTTTTTGACTAAAGGACAATCCATCATATCCGAATAATCTTCTATGTAAATGCCGCCGATATCGAGCATCGAGATTATTGCGGTTGCTTCGTCTTCTCGTGATGTTGGGATTTTTATGATCAGTTCGTTGTATTTCATTTGCTTTTCCTGCCTTTGTCAATATGTTTTTCACAGATATCTTTTAATGCGCAGCTTTCACATTGCGGCGACATCGCTTTACAAGTCGTTCTTCCGTGGTGAACAAGCATGTGCGAAAAAACCAACCCGGTATCTTTCGGTAATTTTTTAAGTAATGTTTTTTCAACGATATGCGGGTTTGTCGAATCAACAAGTCCGAGTCTGTTCGAAAGTCTGATACAGTGTGTGTCCGCGACTACTACGTTTTTGTTTTCGAATACTTCCCCGAGAATAAGACTTGCAATTTTTCTGCCGACTCCCGGGATTTTTACAAGAGCGTCCATCGTGTCGGGGATTTCTCCCACTGATTCAAGATACTTGCCCATCGCAATAATATCCCGGGCTTTTGAATGGTATAGTCCGCAGGATTTTATTATTGTTTCAATTTTGTTGACATCTGCATTTGCATAGTCCGAAAATGTTTTGTATTCAGCAAAAAGCTGCGGCGTAACAAGATTTACTCTTGCATCGGTGCATTGTGCTGAGAGTCTTGAAGAAACAAGCAGCTGCAGAGGATTATCATATTCAAGTGCGCAGTGAACTTCGGGATATAAGTCCGACAAAATGTTTATTATTTTATTTATCTTGCTCTTGTTCATTTGATTTAATCTTTATAGTATTATTATAGATTTTTGCGGTTTGTTCGGCTTTGTTATCCCCGTATTCGTAATATTTTGCGTTTTTGATAGCGTCGGGGAGATACTGCTGCTTTACGTAATGATTCGGAAAAGAATGCGGATATTTGTATTCCGTTCCGTTGCCGAGTTTTTCCGAACCCTTATAATGCGAGTCTTTCAGATGCTTCGGAATATCTCCTGTTTCTTTTGTCTTGATATCCGAAATGGCTTTGTCTATTGCTGTTATGGCAGAGTTGGATTTCGGCGCGGTTGCAAGTAAAATAACGGCTTCTGCAAGCGGAATCCGTGCTTCGGGAATACCGAGCTGCAGCGCTGAATCCACACAACTTTTTACGATGGATATCGCCTGGGGATAGGCAAGTCCTATGTCTTCGGCAGCAATAACAAGCAACCTTCTGCATATCGAGGGCAAATCATCTGCCACTATCAATCTTGCCAGATAATGGATGGCGGCATCCGGATCGGAACCGCGGATTGATTTTTGAAATGCCGAAACAATATCATAATGATTGTCTCCGTCTCTGTCGTATTTCATATTGCTTCGCTGTGACAGTGCCTTTGCGGATTCTATCGTGACTTTAACTGATTTTTGTCCGGGTTTTGTGAGACAAAGCAATTCAACTGCGTTGATTGCTTTTCGAACGTCACCGCCGCAGCTTCCCGCTATGTATTTTATTACTCCGTCTTCGATGTCAATTTTCAGATTATCGGATTTGCTTATGAAATCAAAAGCGCGGTTTACGGCTTTTTCGATATCAGATGCTTTAGGCGGATAGAATTCAAATACGGTTGAACGGCTGAGTATCGCGTTATATACATAGAAATAAGGATTTTCCGTAGTTGACGTAATCAGTGTTATGCTTCCGTTTTCGATAAACTCCAGCAGTGTTTGTTGTTGTTTTTTTGTGAAATACTGTATTTCATCGAGATATAACAGAACCCCGCCGTAGCCGTTTAATCCGTTAAGAGAATCAATTATTTCTTTTATATCGCTCGTGGATGCAGTGGTTGCATTCAGCTCATAAAAACTTTTATTTGTTTTTTTTGCGATAATGTTGGCAAGCGTTGTTTTCCCGATTCCCGACGGTCCGTAAAAAACCATATTCGGAATATGTCCGCTTTCAATTATTTTACGCAACGGCTTACCTGGGGCAAGCAGATGCTGCTGTCCCACAATATCTGATATTTCCGTCGGTCTTATTCTGTTTGCCAAAGGTTGATATTTTTCTTCATTCATAATGTTGACAGTATAACATATCGGTCATATAAAAGCAATATGGAAAAAAACTATTTTTTTTATGGATACTATTGACAAAATATATTTTGTAAAATATAATTAAAGAAAACGAAAGGAAAATTATATGCCTAAGTTCTGTTCGAATTGCGGAAAAGAAGTTGCAGACGGTATGGCTTTTTGTCAGGAATGCGGCGCAAAAATCGAAAAAGAAGTCGCATCCGATGCTGAAGTAACCGAACAAATTGCTTCAGTTGCCGAGTCTGCCGCTGTCGTTCAGCCCGCAGCTCAGTCTGTATCTGTTGCGTCCCCTGCAGAAGAAGAAAAGTTCAAAACCGTAAAAACATCGACGTATTTCTGGCTTGGTTTTGTTTTTTCTCTCCCTGTTATCGGGTTAATTGTTAACCTGATAGTTGCATTTGCGCCGAAAAATAAGAATCTGAAGAATTTTGCCAAGTCAAAACTCGTTTGGTTGCTTGTCCTGCTTATTATTTCAATTATCTGTGCACTTATCGGTTTTATCGCCGGACAATCTTTTTTAAGCAACCTCGGCTTCTCTTCTTTCGGTGAATTGATTCAGAATATTTTGAACGGCGGTTTTTCCGCGTAAATTGATTTTGTTTATTATTAATTTTATTTGGAGGTAATTATGGCATTTTGTCCTAAATGCGGCGCTGAAATCGAAGAGGGCGCAGCTTTCTGCCAATCTTGCGGCAACAATCTTAAAGAGGAAGCAACGGTTGCTCAACCTGTTGTCATTGAAGACGAAAAAGATGCAAGCAATAACAAAATAATGGGCATTCTTGCTTATATCGGTATTCTTTGTCTTATTCCGATGTTTGCATCCAAGGATTCTTCTTTTGCTCAGTATCATGCAAGAAACGGATTTAAACTTTTTGTTATTTCTCTTGCCTTTACTGTTGCAAATTGGATTATAGGTCTCATTCCCATTCTCGGAATTATATTCGGGATTATTACATGGATTGTTGATATTATCATTTTTGTCCTTTCAATTATCGGTATTATTAACGCATGTAAAGGCGAAAAGAAAGAACTTCCGATTATTCCAAAGCTTCCGCTTATGGATAAGATCGACGATCTTTATAATAAACTTGTTAAATAATTTTTCTGTTGTCAAGCACACCGAACGGTGTGCTTTTTTCTTGACAAAAATTACCTGTCTGATATAATTATCATATAATTCAATGGGAGGGAAAATGATGCAGGACCGTATATACATAGCCATAGACCTGAAATCTTTTTACGCTTCCGTTGAATGTGTCGAAAGAGGACTTGACCCTCTTAACGCCAATCTTGTTGTTGCGGATTCTTCACGAACTTCAAAGACGATATGTCTGGCCGTTTCTCCTGCTTTAAAATCATTTGGTGTTCCCGGGAGACCTCGTCTTTTTGAGGTAGAAGAAAAAGTCAGACAGATTAATGCCATACGAAAGAAATCAGCGCCGAACGGCATTTTTAAAGGCAACTCTGATTTTCGTGACAGATTGCTTTCTGACCCATCGCTTTTTCTTTCCTTTATCACGGCAAAGCCGCGGATGGCAACATACATTTTATTTAGTGATAAAATCGTTGATATATATCTCAAATACGTTTCCCGTGAAGATATGCATGTCTATTCCGTTGATGAGGTTTTTATTGATGCTACTCAGTATTTAAAAACTTACGGCTTGACAGCCGTTGATTTTGCAAAAAAAATTGTCAGTGATGTAATAAGTGAAACCGGTATTACCGCAACTGTCGGAATCGGCCCAAATCTTTTTCTTTGTAAGGTCGCTATGGATATAGTCGCAAAAAAGATGCCTGCCGATAAAAACGGATTCCGTATAGCGGAAATAAACGAGTCTTCCTATCGCGAGTTATTATGGGATCATCGTCCGATTACGGATTTTTGGCGTGTCGGTCCCGGTATCGCAGCTAAACTTGAAAAGTACGGTATGCTGACAATGGGCGATGTCGCTCTTATGTCTCATTACGATGAGGAGCTTTTATATAGGTTGTTTGGCATAAATGCCGAATTACTGATAGACCATGCCTGGGGTTGGGAACCGTGTTCGATTTCTGATATCAGGAGGTACCGTCCTCAAAATAACAGTCTTTCTTCGGGGCAGGTTTTAACCGAACCCTATCCGTTCGAAAAAGCGTTGCTCGTAACAAAGGAAATGGCAGATTTACTTGCTATGGATCTGTTTTCCAAACGCATTGTCACAAATCAGATAGTTCTTACAATAGGATATGACGTCAGCAATTTGAGCAATCCCGATACCGCAGCTCAATATGACGGAAAAATAAAAGGAGACAGATACGGAAGACGTGTTCCGGATCATTCTCACGGGACCGAAAATCTTGAATTTCAGACTTCTTCTTCCGAGATAATTGTGGATGCAGCCGAAAGGCTCTTTCGGCGTATCGTAAATCCCGATCTGTCCGTTCGGCGGATAAATATTGTTGCAAATAATGTCGTTACGGAATCGGCAGTTCTTAACGATTCTCTTCCTCTGCAGACTGATTTATTTACTGATTATACCGAACTTGAAAAAAGGGCTGAAGAGAGCAAAAATAAACGGCAGAAAGAACGTAATCGTCAGAATGCCTTGCTGGAAATCAGGGATAAATACGGAAAAAACGCTATAATTAAAGGTATGAATCTTCAGGAAGGGGCTACCGCCGTTAAACGTAATAAACAAATCGGAGGTCATAATGCCTGATGGCAAACGACAAATATAATGAAATTATAAACCTTGAACATCATGTTTCAAAAAAACATAAACAGATGTCTCTTTATGATAGAGCGGCACAGTTTGCATCCTTTGCGGCTTTAAACGGATTTGAAGAATCTGTTGAGGAAGTTGCCAGAAAGACGGAACGCCGAATTGAACTGGATGACAGTCAGAAAGAAGAAATAATCAATAAAGTGCTATATATATGAAAATAAAGCATTTGATAAAAAATATAATTTAACATGGTTTGAAAAAGACAGGAATAAAGAAGGCGGAAGATATATTTCGGCTGATGTAAAGATTGATAAAATCGACACTCAGAACGGCATATTGTTTTTTAACGATGCTCAAAAGATAAGAGTTGACGATATTATTGAGATTTTATAAAAATGAGAGGTTTGAATGAAAAAAATCCTTTGTTTTGCCATTGTGATTTTGTTTTGCTTTCCAATGTTAAGTTGCGCTCAAAAGAAAATTGATCTGGAAGACGATATTGACGAGTATGATTTTGACGGATTTGAATACAGTATTTATCAGGGCATATATTATGAGATCGTATCGTTGATGCCTGAAAAGGGAATAACGGCGTCAGGGGACAGGTTGCTTGCAAGATACGATGAAATAAAAAACAAAACAGGTCTTCATATCAGTGTCTGTTCGTCAGACGGGATCTCCGCCCTGCTTCTCGGAAATCTAGTTTCCGGGACTGATAATATCGATTTGATAAATGACCGGGGGATGGATATATATGATATGAGTGTCGCAGGAACGCTGTATTGTTTTGATGATATCGGCGTCAGCGATTGCTCAAACGAAAAATGGGGGACCGAATCTCTGCGGAAAGAAACCACGTTCGGCGGACAAAACTATGGCTTTTTTCCTTATTATTGGGATATTCTTCCGCGTGTAAGCGGAATGATTCTCTGTGATATGGATGGAATTGCAAATGCCGGAATGACAGATCCTCACGAATATATTGAATCAGGCGAATGGAGCTGGTCAACATTTCGTAATGAACTTAAAAAAGGAACTTTTGTCGATGAGAACGGAACAGAACATTTCGGATTTCTTGTTGATTATGCTTATGAGGCTGTTGTTCTTACATTCACGGCTATTTACTCAAATAACTCCGAACCGATATCTCTCAGAAACGGAAGGTATGCTGTGAATCTGTCGGATGCGGGTTCATTGGAGGCTATCGAATATTTGCAGGATATTTTTCATGATAAAACAGCCCGGTTTTCCAATACCGGTTCATTTTATAAAAACGGTCCTTGTCCGATGATGTTTTATATGGTTCCCGATTCTCAAGCTGAAGAGATTGTTAACGGCTTTATACCTTTTCCGTATGGACCTGCCGGAAGCCCGGAAACTGTCAGCGCTGTTCTTTTGTCGTCCGGCAGCCACGGATCGAATCTGTATTTTGCATTTCCATTAACTTCAAAATTTAATGTTGATGAAAGCGGATATATAGCTGATTTGTTATTTGAACCGCTTGATTTGTCAAGACCTGCCGGATGGAAAGAAATTTTATCGGAGTCAATCCTCTTTTATGATTCCGATGTCGGAAATTATATAAATGCTGTTGAAAATGTCCATTCTTTCAGCGCCGATATGATCAATGAATCATATGAGGAATTATTTAATGGATGTTATTCGATTCTGACTGGAGCATCTGCCGTTAATGAAACGCTTTCGTCGGTTGAACCGTTGCTGCAGAACGATTTGGATAAATCAGTTAATAAATAGGTCGATTATATGGAAATATTTGTTTTCGTCTTGGAAATAATAGGCGTTGCGGCCTTTGCTTTTTCCGGTGCCGTTATGGGGATCAGAAAAGATATGGATGTCTTCGGCGTTTGTATTCTTGCCCTCACAACGTCATGCGGCGGCGGTTTACTTCGTGATCTGCTTCTCGGGCAGCTTCCTCCCGTTATGTTTCGCGATCCGATTTTTGGATTAACGTCAATAGCGACCGCGCTGATCGTTTTCCTTTTTTTCTCATTAAAAGGAAATTATCCGAAATCAAGAGTGTTTGATTGGTTGCTTATTGTTTTTGATTCTATCGGTCTCGGCATATTTACGGTTATCGGTGTTTCTGCTGTTTTTGATGCCGGATTCGGTGATAATTTTTTCTTTACTGTTTTTTTGGGGACGATAACCGGAGTCGGCGGGGGAGTATTGCGTGATATCCTTGCTCAGGATAGGCCTTATGTTTTTGTTAAACATATATATGCGTGTGCGTCTATGCTCGGTGCTGTTGTTTGTTTTTGTCTCCGATTACTTGTTTCCGCCGATCTTGCGGCAATAGTCGGCAGTTGTGTTGTTATTGTAATCAGATTGCTTGCGGCAAGATTCAGATGGAGTTTGCCTAAGGCAAAAATTACGGATAACGGTGATACTTGATTTACATATTGACAAATGGGCTTATTTTTGTTATAATCTCGTATATTATTTTTGAGG
This sequence comes from Eubacteriales bacterium, assembly GCA_045629205.1. GTDB lineage: Bacteria > Bacillota > Clostridia > Oscillospirales > UBA644 > JAZQLP01. The sequence goes on along the minus strand of JAZQQT010000073.1, from coordinate 9,678 downwards.
TTTATATATGAGAAAAGACGGAAAAATCGTAAAAAATGTAGATCCGATGTATACTCTTGCTCCGTATTTTATGCGTGAAAGATACGATGCTACCAATTCGATTACAGTATATGTTCCTTACGATGAGATTCATAATTATGTTATAGATGCCCGCAAGAGAGGTTATAGGCTCAGTCATATGGCTGTTGTTATGGCGGCATACCTTCGCACTGTCTCCGAATTTCATCAGTTAAACAGGTTCGTTGTCAACAGTCGGATATATGCGCATAACGAGTTTACTGCCGGAATGGTCGTCCTTCGTCCCGGAGAGGCAAATCCTTCGATGAGCAAAATGAAATTTGATCTTTACGATACGGTTTTTGATGTTAATGATACTATCAACAATTTCGTTGAGGCAAATAATAAGCTTGACAGTGATAATGATTCCGATAAACTGTTCGATGTTCTGCTTAAAATTCCTTCTTTTATTATCCGCGCGGCTTTGGCAATATTGCGTTTCGGCGACAAACACGGTCTTTTGCCGAAATCCATTCTTGATGCGAGTCCGTTTCATAATTCAATGGTTATAACCAATCTCGCAAGTATAAGAGCAAATCACATTCATCATCATGTTTACGGGTTCGGAACAACCAGTCTTATTATGGCTATGGGTAAAAATGTCGATACGCCTGTCAGACAGGATGGCGAAATTGCATTGAAGAGGATGATGCCTATAGGCCTTGTTATGGATGAACGCATAGCTTCCGGTTCGTATTACGTTCAGGCATTCGAACGTATGAAGCAGTATCTTAAGAATCCGGTTTTGCTTGAAACTCCTCCCGCTACCGTAAATGTTGATTACGAATTTGAGGGTCTTTCAAAAAGATTCGCAAAAGAAACCAAAAAGAAAAAATAAGGGAATTGTTTGTTTATTCACCCGTCGCGATGTCTCGCGGCGGGATTTTTTTTGCGAAATGTAAAATCTCTTTAAAAAAAATCAATTATTTATAGCGGGGTAATGTGGTAATTTGAAAAGATTAAAAAAAAAGTTAATCATAATGACATTATATTTTGTTATACTTTTTTACGAATAATTACACTGATAAAGTGTTAATGGAGGAAATATGAGAAAAATCATAAGATCGATTTTTGCTCTTATGCTTGTTGTTTTTACGGCGTTTTCTCTTTTTGCCTGCAGCACATCTGCCGGCCTAACCGAAAACGATGACTGGAACAATAACATAAGCGTTTATCAGCGCAAGAAAGAACTTGCTCATACAGAGCTTATTTCTTATGAATCAGAGGAAAAAGCAAAAGCTGCGGTAATAGAAAATTCCGCAAATTATCTTTCTCTCAACGGAACGTGGGATTTTACTCTCGCAAAAAAATTATCCGAAGTTCCGAATGATTTTGCTCTGGCTTCATTTGTTTATCCTGATCCTGCAATGGCAGGGGAGACATCAAAAAAGAATATTCTTTACTGGAGCACTATTCAGGTTCCGGGAAGCTGGGATTTACAGGGCTTTGATGCTCCGATCTATACGGATACTTCAAAATATCCATGGGCAAACAATATCACACCGGCAAATACTTCCCTGACTTATTTGCCTATCGGTCTTTACCGTAAAGAAGTTGATATTCCGGCTGACTGGAACGGAAGCTCGGTATTTATCAACTTCGAAGGCGTTTCATCTGCTTTTTATGTTTATGTAAACGGCAGCATGGTAGGTTATTCAGAAGACAGTTACACCTCTTCCGAATTTTATATCACGCCTTACCTTAAAGCCGGCGAAAAGAACCTTATTTCCGTTAAGGTATTCAAATTCGCAGACAGCTCATGGATTGAAGCACAGGATTCCATGAAACTCGGCGGTATTACAAGAGATGTTTATCTGTATTCGACACCTACATGCCGTATAAGTGATATAGCCGTCGAATCTGTTCTTGACGAAACAAACGAGAATGCGGTTATTCAGGTCAACCTTAAGGTTCAGGAATTCGGAAAATCCACGAAAAACGATATGTTTGTCAAGGCAACCATATATGACCAGAACGGAAACGTTTATTCCGCCGAAAATTCTCTTTCCGCAAAAGTTTCTTTTGATGTAAGCAAAACCTCCGACACATATTATTCCGGTAAAATCGGAGGCCGTATAAAAGTCGCTGCTCCTCAGTTATGGACTGCCGAAACACCGTATCTTTATACTGTTGTTGCAAAACTTTGCAATGCAGACGGAACTGTTATAGATACTGTTTCTCAGCGTTTCGGCGTAAGAACCACAATCGTTACTCAGGACGATACCGGCAGAAAAACTTTACTTGTTAACGGTAATCCGGTAACTCTCTACGGTATCAATTATAATGAACATGACTCAAAGACCGGTTCTACCGTTTCTTACGACACGCTTTTAGCAGATGTTAAGTTGATGAAATCTCTTAATATCAATGCGATACGTTCACCGGGAAGACCTTTGAGCATAGATATGCTTAATTTATGCGATGAATACGGTATTTATGTTATTGACGACATGAATATGTGTTCGAATCCGTATGCTTACGACGAAGATGCACCGATTCCCGGTAATCAGACACTTTGGCAACAAACCTGTCTCGACAGACTTATCGGTGTCGTTAACAGAGATAAAAACCATCCGAGCGTAATTGTCTGGTCTCTCGGTACCGAATCCGGTGTTGATGCCGGCAACCTTACTTATCTCAGAAATTATCTTCTTTCAAACGATAAAAACCGCGCGATCGTATATGATACAGACGAAACAGTTTCGGACATTTTTGTTTCGTATGATGAATCGCTTGCCGACGTATATGATTATATAAATAATGAAGATAGCAAAAAGCAGCTGTTGTTCCAATCTGATAATATGGGATATCTTAACGGCGCAGGCAACCTGAATACTTGGTCTGAACTTTATCAGAACGACAGAGTCCTCGGCGGTTTCCTCGCAAATTGGATTGACTATGCAATTTATACTGCTGCTGCAGACGGTTCTTCCGAATTGACGTATTCCGGTTCTTGGAATGAAGAGATTTCATCCGGCTATATCGGACTCAGAGGTATTCTGAGCGCAGACAGAACGGTTCAATCGGATGCTGTGGAATTCGGAAATGCATATTCACCTGTTTATGTCAAACCGATAGATCTTTATTCCGGTAAATTTACGGTATTCAATAGGTATGATTTCACAACGGTTAATTCTTCTGATTATGAAATCCGTTATGAACTTTTTATGGGCGCAGATTCCGTTAAAACAGGAACCCTGCTCTTTGAAGAATTGGCGCCTCATACTTCATGTGACGTAACAATTGATTACGGAACTCTCCGTGCCAATACGGAATATTTTGTAACGGTTGAGGTCGTATATAAAAATAAACCCGTATGGGCATCCGATGCGGAACAGATTATGAGCTCTGTTCAGTATGAAATTACCGATTACGCGGTTATGCCTAAAACCGTTAAGGTTAACCCCACCGGTGCCGCATTTGTATCAAGCACATTCTACACACCGGATGTTTCTTCTTCTGCGGTTGATATAATCAAAACCGGTTCATTCTTCTTTACGAATGAAACAAACTATAATCTTAATGAACTTTTCAACCTTTCTTATAAGGTATATGAAACAAACAATACGGAAAAATATATAAAACAGGAAACAGGTGAGGTTTGGGAATCTCCGGGAAAAATCGTTTACTGTAAAGGTGATGTTCCCGATTTCAGCGTTCCCGCCGGTTCTGCGTATGGCGAAGTCAGAATACCGTTTGGATCGTTGGTAAACGCGGTTGATGTCGGCGAATACGAAATCGAGCTGATTCTTACCCTTAAAAAAGATGTTGCAGGCGTGCCTGCCGGTTACAAGGCAATATACACGTTTGATAAATCTACTCTCGGCGAAAAAATCGCATTTAAGGTCGATCCTTCCAGAACTCCCGAACCTGTTCTTGATGAAGCCGGAAAACCGCTTTATGATGAAGAATCATTCCTCAAGATAATGACCGGCGGCGATCCTGTTTACGTTCCTTCGGGTGAAGAAGATGATGATGAATCATATGATGAATATGATGCGTATATTCTTTTCGACAACGGAACAGTTCAGCTTAAAATCGATAACTCAACCGGATTGATTTCAAAATACACGGTTAACGGAATGGATATCTTCGCAAATCAGACAAAATCACCGGTCGGTAACTTTGTAAGACAGAATTCCGGCGGCGATTTCAACAGCGAAGTATCTGAGAAAAAGAATGCAACCGTAACTTCCCAGATCAGCAGTAATAACTCAATGAAAAAATTAACTGAGCCAATTACGATTGAGAAAATTACGGATGATCATTACAGATTCACGATGAAATACATAATTGCTACCTATCCTTATGAGGTTTACGGTTCAGACTCATCCAACTCGGATTATGTAGTTACTTATGATTTATACGGTAACGGCGAACTTGTTGTGGGTGTTGCTTATTCACCTGCTGCATTTGACGGAACGATTCCTTACGAGATTTCCAGTGTTATTACTCTTGACGGCGGCTTTAAAACCGTTTCATGGTATGGCAGAGGACTCGGTGAGAGCTTCCGTGATAAACTTGCCGGAACAAAAATCGGCATTTATAAAGATATCAAGATCGCAGATACAATAGACGATTATCTTTATACAACGGCTTCCTCAAATAAAGAAGGCGTTCGTTGGGCCGTATTTAAAAATGAAAACGGAAACGGCTTTATGCTTACTTCCGATACCGATACCTTTGCAATGAATATCTCCAAATGGTATCCTTGGAATACCGTTGCATATTCAAGAACCCGTTTAAATAATAATAACACGATCGTTCGTGTAATTGCCGATTCACGTGGCATAAACGCCGGCAATATGTCCGATGCTGCGTATTATTCCGAAACCGCAACAGTCAATCCGGGTGCTTCATATTCCTATTCGTTCAGGATTTCTCCGATGACGAGTTCAGATAATGCAGAAACAAAAGCAAAGGAATATGTTGAAACTGTATTACCCGAAATTTCCGGATCGGATCTTACCGACGGCAGTGTTTTTGCTCTTATCAATATAGCCGATACTTCTGTTTACCTGACCGAAAAAGACAGCATTCTTCAGTTTGCTTCCGGTACCGGTTCCGATTTACAGATATGGAAGAAGATCTCTGCTTCCGATATCGGTATGCCGAATAACTTCAGATTATATAACTGCGGTATAGAAAAATATCTCACTGTATCAACTTATGCCAGCCCTGTTGATCGTGCCACGATCGACTTCGGTTTTGCCGATTATTACAGTATTATGTGGCAGAATTACGGATGTGATGCATCAAATGAACTTATGGTTATGATTTTGGGTAGTTCTGTGCATGCAATGGATTACGATGGTATTTTCTATATGGGCACACGTGTAACCGGCCGTGAGAAACGCGGTTTGGCGCAGTCTTGTTGGACTTTTGAATTTATCGACGGATCCGACGAACTTTGTCTTATTAAAAATAATAAGACCGGTCAGTATTTAACAGGTGTTCAGAACTTGAGTTTCAGAAATCCTGTCACGGAAAATCTTTATAAACGTTATTCGGAATATGCTCCGAGCACAGATTGGTCAACTTACGAAAACATTATCGCAGCAGAACCGATTACCGATTTTGAATCTTACAAGTCACAGTTTAAGAATCCGTTGATGGATGTCGATTGGATTCCCACCGACGGAAGCGTAACGACTTGGCAGTTGCTTCCCGGCAACACTCAGCAGTGGAAATTTGTCAGAATTGACGATAACCATTATATGATCGAAAATCAGCAGACAGGTAAGGTTGTTACATTCTCAGACGGAACCCTTTCCGAAACAACTGCTTCGGGTAGCGCTGATCAGATTTGGACTGTATACAACGTAAACGGACTATACGGTTTTGTTAACGAAAAGTCAGGTCTTGCGATATCTGCAGAAGCATCGGATGACGGAATTGTTCTCTGTTTGATTGACTGGAAGAAGCTGCCTAACCAATTATGGAAACTTTGTTCCGAAGACAGTATGGCTATCAGTCTTGAAGTCGGTCCCGATTGGTTCCGTTTTGACGGAGAGGAATAATTTTGATGGAAACACTTACTGAATGTAACCGAAGTATCATTCAGTAATCAAAAAAACATATCATAATAAAGAGTGAGTCGGGTATTATATCAGACTCACTCTTTGTTCTGTGGTTTCCGTATAAAGTGTAGAATACCATTTGATAAAATAACTGTTGCTTCCGGTGTATTGTTTCTTTTGTATTTTTTCATCGTCGCTGTTATATCAGGATTTGCAATTTATATCAAAAAAAAGAAGACACAACTGAAAACGTATAAAAGCGGAAGGGTTTCAGATGAAATCCTTCCGCTTTCCTTATTCTCAGATTGTAATTGACGATCTTTATTTCGGTTAATATATTTCTTTTCCGTAAATATCCTTAAAATATTTATATGTGTCGACCTTCAGCTCGCCGCATGCAAGTTCATCGCAAACGATTACTGCGTTATTGTGCAACTGCAGTGCGCTGATTGTGCAGGATTGGCTCACTGCTCCGTCAACACAGGCGGCAAGTGCGCGGGCTTTATTGTGGCCGTTGATAAGAAGCATTACTTCCTTTGAATCGGTAACTGTGCCGACGCCTACGGATAGTGCCTGATGAGGGACCTTGTCGGGATCGTTATCAAAGAAACGTGAATTTGCTATTAAAGTATCGGTTGTCAGGTCTCTGATACCCGTGCGTGAATTAAGTGATGTAAACGGTTCATTAAATGCAATGTGACCGTCAACGCCGCTTCCTCCCATAAACAGGTCAATGCCGCCGTAAGAAGCGATTTTTTTCTCGTAAGCCGTGCATTCCGCCTCAAGGTCTGCTGCCATTCCGTTGAGAATGTTGATGTTTTCCGCGGGGATATCGATGTGATTAAAGAAATTATCATGCATAAATGCCCAATAACTCTCATGATGTGTGCGCGGAAGTCCTACGTATTCATCCATGTTGAACGTAACGACATTCTTAAATGTAACACGTCCGGCTTTATTTGCTTCCACAAGATATTTATAAACTCCGAGAGGGGATGAACCTGTTGGCAGACCGAGAACGAAGGGTCTGTTTTCTTGGTGTTTGTTGATCGCGGAAATGATATGCTCTGCGGCCCATTTGCTCATATTGTCATAATTTTGCTGAATGATAAGTTTCATATTATTTCTCCTTTTGTCTTAAGACTATAACTTCTGATGATTTTACTATTGAGTTTCCGGGAATTATTCCTCGAACCGGAACCAACGGGTAAACGGATGTGCTCTTGCCGATTATTGTCCCGGGATTAAGAACGCTTCCGCATCCTATCTCTGAATGGTCTCCTATAATGGCTCCGAATTTGCGTAATCCGGTTTCGATTGAAAAATTGTCATTGCGACTGCGGACTGTTACATTACTCCCATCCGATTTCAGATTTGAACAGATGGCAGATGCGCCCATATGCGAATGATTCCCCAGAATTGAATCTCCTATATAATTATAATGAGGAACTTGGACAAAGTCAAGAAGAATACAATTTTTTAATTCGGTTGAATTTCCTATAATACATGATTCACCTGTGATCACGTTTCCTCTGATATATGCTCCGGGACGTATTTCGGTATTTGCGCCGATGATTGCAGGACCCTGCAGAATGGCAGTCGATGCTATAGTCACATTTTCTCCCGCTATAACTTCGTCTGATACTTTATGAAATTTTTCAGTCCGGTTTTACCTCCGGATAAATTGCTTGGATATTGTCTGTATTTGAATAATAATTAAAAAAATATTCTTTTATGCGTCGGGTTCTAAAGGACAGTTTTAACTCTATAGGATAGCAGCGAGATAGCGGTTACCGACAGAGGCTCCCTTGTGTAAAGTGAGGCTTATTGTTTGCCTGCAAGTGCGCACTTACTCACCACCAGAGGTGGTTGTGCGAAATAAACAATATACCGCCGAGAGTGACCAAACGGTTACTCTCGGCGGTGTGTTTGTTATTTCAAAACAATGTACATACCAAGTGAAGATTTGCTCGTATCCTTCGGTAGTTTTAAAACATTTTCATCAACCAAATCGTGAATTGCCATCATTCTCATAGCATACAATTCCATTCTGATGTTATATCCTATGTTGTCATGCAATACTTGATGGCTATATTTTTTGAATATCTCCGCAACCTTTTCATACAGATTAGCAACATTCTTAATAAGCAACTCATAGTTTTTGTGTTCACGGAAGAGTTGATGAATCTGTCTAAGTTTTTCAATTCTGATAATGAGAATATCGGGAATCATATATCCATCGATAGAAATATGTGCATACCTACCGTTAATACCATCCCATACTCTTTTTTCAATATCGGTAAATGAAGATACTTTTCTGTTTTCTCTTATGCAATTACACATAAGCTCCATTTCCTCGTACTCAGGTTCGCCGCATTGATTCCACAAAGAATAGTCATTGTATTTATAAGTCCAAAACATATTTTGTTTATTGCAGCATCCATTGTGTCCCATAACAGTATCTTCGGGAAGATCAGTTAATTCATAACCAACAAATCCCCAAGATTCTCCGTTCGCACGTTTGGGCGGTTCGTAAATGTTTTGTGCCTTTACCGAATTTTCAATTAAATAATCAATGAGATCGGGAACCAACCACCAACGAATTGTATTATCATCAATGTGGTCGCCTGCAATTTCCAGGGCACGAATTTCGGTCATTCTGTCGTCCATAAACTCTCGGATAAGATGACTTCTTTCTCTTGCGGTCTTTCGGAGAGCATGATAGACTTCTATTCGACAATCTTTATCCAATATAAAGAATTTAGTTATATATTTATCACCTTGCTTCTCAAGAAGTGTTGCGTGGTGAAGGATATTAACCTCTTCCTCCATGTAAGGGAGTGCTACACCAAGTTCCATAGATAACTCTTCAATCGTTGAGGGGTTATTGCTCGCTTGTAGCAAAATGTTGTTTGGAATTTTTCTGTTTACAGCTTTCCAAGGCAGTCCGCTGGGTTGTGAACCGCTTGCGGCGAATGTAATTTTTTCGGGATTATAACTGCGTTTTCCAAATTCTCTTGCCATATCCATACCTTCTTTCAAAATTTGTCTTGCACGGAGAAGTCGAGATTTCACCGTGTTTGCTGAAAGCGAGAGCGCTTCTGCAATTTCACGAACGTTTTTATTTTCAATGTAATAGGCAACGACGATATTATGATAATCACTTTTGCTGAACGCCAACTCTCGCCTAAGCAGAGCTATTTGCTCTGTATGTATCATTTCATCAAGGATATTTTCGCTTTCGTCTTTGATTTCATAATCGCCGATATCGGAACCGGTTACCGACTCGTTTCGACTATGCTTTTCCTTTGCCCATACGCAGTATCGGTTGCGCGCGATCTGCCATACCCACGCTGAAAAACTCGTTAGAATCGTACCTTTATTCAAAGCAGTGATGATCTGAAGCGCGATATCTTGTGTCAAATCTTCCGCTTCAATGTGGTTGCCGGTCTTCTTCAAACAGAAGTAAAACAGCTTCTCCATATAATTTTCGGCAAACTCATTGATAAGCCGATCACGCATTTCGTTCGTTTCTTGCATTTTCTCGCCTCCTTTCATCCATATAGTGTGGCTTTTTTGAATTTGGGTGCATTGGTTTATA
>JAZQQT010000072.1:0-17350 GCA_045629205.1 Eubacteriales bacterium | reverse complement strand
TATCGTCGAAAGCGAGGTACTGTATATGTCCGAATCAAAACTCCGTGATTTGTCCATGTCTTTTTCCGTTCAGATCATCAATCTTGTCAAGGACCTGAAATCAAAGCACGAATCAGTCATCTCTAATCAAATCGGACGTTCTGGCACTTCCATCGGAGCGAATATTTACGAAGCAAATTGCACAAGGCACAAAAGACTTTGTCTCTAAACTTGAAATTGCGCTGAAAGAAGCAAGCGAAACGGGATATTGGCTCGAACTGTTGTACCGCACGAATTATATTGAAGAACAGACATACAAAGAACTGAATGAACAGTGTACTTCGATTCGTGTAATGCTGATTGCCTCCATTAACACAGCAAAGGAAAACAGTTAATATGACGATATTGGTTGACGCTGACGGTGTCCTTGAAGATTTGACTCAAAAATGGGTCATTTATCTAAATGAAAAATACGGGACCTCCGTTCAATATGAGGATATAGCGGAATGGGATATGACAAAAAGCTTTCCCTCTTTGACAAGGGAACAGGTTTACGGAGCGGAACTCGAAGATGAACTCTATGATCACCTCGAGCCCTATGAGGGTGCTGTAAAATATGTCAAAAAACTGATTGATGACGGTCACACCGTCTATGTGGTTACCACTTCCCCTTATCAGGCGATAAAAGCAAAAATTGAAAAAGTCATCTTAAAACATTTTACATATTTGTCATGGAAAGATATTATCGTCACATCAAATAAGAAAATGATCAAAGGAGATGTTTTGGTAGATGACGGGGTTCATAATCTGCTTGGTGGCGAGTACAGAAAGATTCTGATGACGGCTCCATACAACAGAAGTTTTAATGCAGAAGAAAACGGAATGATCCGTGTCAATAATTGGGTGGAAATCTACGAGTCAATTTCCGGGATGTGCAGATAAATTTCCAATTGTCGAACAAAAACGACGTTTGGTCTGTTTTACCTTGATTATACGACGTTTGGTCGTTGTTAGACATGAAAAAAGCAAGTCGAAACACTTGCTTTTTTCAATGATATCCGTTCCTTATCGGAACGGGTGATATATCTTTGATATGATATCCACCTGCGGTGGATGATATACGCCTGCGGCGCATAAAGGAACGGATATTATATCATACCGAGTGAAACGAGGTATATCATACGCGGCAACGGAAATAAAGAATTATCTATCTGGCTTAAACAAGAACGTTGTATCATCGAAAAAATATACGCCGAATAATCAAAAAAACCGCACCTGACATCACAAAAATAACGAGCAGGTGCGTTTGTTATTATATTCATATTCTATCCCAAAAGAATTTTTGCAACGGAGACGATGAGCGGAATTGAAATTATCCCGGCAACATTCGTAAGAAAAACGATTCTCGCTCCCGAGCGGCTGTCTCCTCCGTATGCTTCGGGAAACACAACCGTGTTCATTCCTACGGGCAGACAAAGGAATATAACCCCCATGACCGCACCGTCTCCCCTTATACCGAAAAGATAATAAATCGCAAGCGCGACAAGCGGCCATACAATCAACCGACATACGGAAACAATATATGTTTTAACGTCATCAAACAGTTTTTTTATTTCAAACTTACCGATAACGCATCCTATCATTATCATTCCGACCGGCGTCATACAACTTCCCGCCATCGAAGAAAAATCAACTATAAATTGCGGAAGCTTTGTCGAAAGACCGGCAAGACCGATGATTATTCCGGCGAATAACGCAAGAGTTGGAGGGCTTGTAAACAGTCCTTTAAAAGAAATCTTTCCGCCGGGTCTGAGAATCTGCGGCGCAACCGTATATGTAAACACCGTAAACGGCAGTGAAAGAATCATAAAATCGAAGAGGGCGCGTTCTCCCATCAGGGCGAGCACGATAGGATAACCGATATAGCCGTAATTCGAACAGACCAGAGAATAAAGAAATACATTTGCAGTGTCTTTGTTTTTCGTAAGAATACGGGACACAAAAAAACCTGCTGCAACCGTTACCGCAAGAATAATAATGCCGGCAACAAGAAGATTGATATCTTCTTTCATACTCTCCACAGTGCAGCAATCAATCATTGTTGAAAAGCAAAGAGCAGACGTAAAAATATCAACACATATTTTCGAAAGCGTTTCGGAAGCGTTTTCTTTTAATACTTTACGTTTTACCAGAATATAGCCGAGCGCAATAAGTATAAAAAGCACTGCCATCGTCTGAATCATTATCAGAAAAGTATCAAGCATTTTACTATACCTTTTTTATTTTTTCCACGCGTTAACCGAGAAAAGAATCAGCATGGGATACAGCTCGAGTCTTCCGGCAAGCATCGCAAATGACAAAACCAGTTTGGAAAACGGAGTAAAGAAAGCGCAGTTGCTCATTACACGACCGAGTCCGGGACCGATATTGTTAAGACATGATACCGCAGCGGTAAATGTTTCCGCAAAAGTCTGATTCTCTGCCGGAATTACAGAAATCAGAACAACAACCGCGGCAAGAGAAACGGCATATAAACAGAAATACATTGCGGTTCCGTGCAAAACCTCAACGGAAACGGGTTCTCCGTCTTCCTGAACAGTGGAAACGCGGCGTGGAGAAATCATTCTCCTCAATTCTCTCGCCGATGTTTTTATCAAAGTCATCACACGCCCGACTTTAAGACCGCCGCCAGTAGACCCTGCGCATCCGCCTATAAACATAAGCAAAACGAGAATCGACTGCGAAAGAATCGGCCATTCGTTGATATTAACTTCCGCAAAAGTAAATCCAGTGGTGGAAATAAACGATGTCGTATAGAAAAACGCGGTTTCAATAGCTTTTCCGACATTATCAAACATATTCAATGTATTAAGAGTAATAACGGCAGCCGAAACCAAAACTATTGAAACGAACCATTTAAGTTCGGAGTTCTTGAAAATCTGTTTGATATCTCCCAATAAAATGAAAAAATAAAGGTTGAAATTAACACCGAACAAGAACATAAATACGGCAAGAACTATATTGATATAAGAACTCTGATAACCTGAAACGCTGGAATTAAGAACACTGAAGCCTCCGGTACCTGCAGTTGCAAACGCGGTTGTAATGCTGTCGAAAAACGAAAGTCCGCCGCAGAGAAGCAATATCACTTCTACAACTGTAAGAACTATATATATTCCGTAAAGGATCATTGCAGTCGAACGGAGCTTGGCCACGAGCTTTGATTTTTTCTGCCCGGGAGTTTCGGCGCGCATAATCTGGAACGAACGGCTGTCGGAAAGAGGCATAATGGCCATTATAAACACAAGAACGCCCATACCGCCTATCCAATGGGTAAAACTGCGCCAGAAAAGCAAACTTTTCGATAGGGCTTCGACGTTTTCGATAACGGTTGCTCCGGTAGTGGAAAATCCCGATGCTGTCTCAAACAATGCATCAATATACGACGGGACTTCTCCGCTTATCCAAAACGGCAGTGCGCCGACAAGACTCATGACAAGCCATGAAAGACCAACAATCAAAAATCCCGTTTTTTGGGTTATGAGCACATTTTTATCATCAATAAACGAACATCCGAATCCTATAGCCACAAGACAAACCGCGGGAATAAGAAACGGGATAATCATATAGAATTCCCCGTAAATCAAGGCCACGGGGATCGGAATTACCATCAGGATCGCGAGAAATACCGCGATAACCGAAAATTTTTTAAAGACGATTGCGAAATTCATATCGCGCTCTCCTATGCGAGAATATCAGACAAATTGTTTAAAATTCTGTTGGCAGTAACAACGATGATTCTGTCCTTCGGCTCTATGGTATCGCTGCCGGAAGGAAAGATAATATCGTTTTTTCTGATTATGCATGCAATAAGCAGATTCTTTTTCAGTTTAAGTTTCATAATCGGAATACCGGTCAGTTCAGGCATTTCGTTGACCTCAAACTCAACAGCCTCAACCTTGCCTTCAACAATTTTATACAATGTAATTATGCTTCCGTCTCCCGATGCCTGAAGAGCCCTGATATATCCTATTACTCTGTCGGCAACTATACGGGCAGGAGTTACTATACTTTCAAGCCCGAGATTGTCAACCGTGCCGAGAAGTGTCTCTCTTGTTATTTTCGTAATGACCTTATCAACGTTCTTGCTTTTTGCATAAAGAGAAATAATAATGTTTTCCTCATCTATGCCGGTCAGAGACACGACTCCTTCCATGCTTTCTATTCCTTCTTCCGAAAGAAGAACGTGGTCTGTTCCGTCGCCGTAAATTACCGTAGTCTTGGGCAGAGCTCCGGCAATGAAATTACATCTTTCTCTGTCATGTTCGATTATTTTTACGGACGCGCCGGCATCAAGCAGATCCTCGGCAAGATAATAACCGATTTTTCCGCAGCCGAGTATAAGAATATTCTTCAGACTGGATGTATTGCTTTTGACCGATTTAAAGAAAGTATAAAGCTGTTTTTTCGAAGCGGTAACATAAATTATATCACCCTCCTCAATGGTATCATTGCCTCGCGGAATGATAACGTTTTCTCCCCTGACAATTGCGCAGACAAGAACACGGACGGGAAGCAATCCGCCGATTTCCATTATTTTTTTACCCTTTAACGGATTATTATTTTCTATTCTGAACTCTACAAGGCTTACCTTTCCTCTTGCGAAATTCTCGATCTTGATGGCGGAAGGATATTTTAATGTTCTCGTTATTTCTCCTGCCGCAAGCAGTTCCGGATTGAGAATCATAGAAAGTCCGAGATCTGAGGACATGCGGTAAACATCGCGTGCGTATTCCGGGTCTCTGATACGGGCAATGGTTTGCAGAACACCCATTTTTTTTGCGAGAAGACAAATCAATATGTTCAGCTCATCCGTAGATGCCGTTGCTATCAATATATCAGCTCTTGCGGCGCCTGCGGATTCCAAAACAGGAGCGGTTGCGCCGTTTCCTGTTATACCGATAACGTCAAGTGTATTGTGCGCTGTTTTAATCGCGGATTCATCTTTATCTACAAGAACAACGTCATGTCCTTCGGCCGATATCGTTTTTGCGAGCGTTAATCCGATTTTACCAACACCGACTATAATAATTCTCATATTCTTTACCTAACTTATACTTATAGTTAATCGTATTATATCAGATTGTGCAAAAATGTCAAGGCAACAGAGAACTTCCCGGAGCAAAGTAATGCATTTGCTCCGGGAAGTTATGCTTAACGGTTATTTATTTGAACCCATCCTGATTTTTTATCGGCTCCGATATATTATTTCAGAAACCGCATTCTATTGCATACAGAACATCGGGAAGAAGCTGCTTCTTCCGACTCATAACATGAGGCATATCGAATGCGCTCGGCGACATAACAGTATAATTAAGATATTTGGTCAGTCTGCTTTCCGTCGTCAGAAGGACACTATGTTCATGAAGTATATCGGTTATCATCAGAAGCGCCCATTTAAGTCCGTTCTCGCGTTTGATTTCATCAAGCGCCTCAAGATACTGATTCTGATAATCTTCAAGGCACGGAAGAGATGTGACCTCTATCTGTCCTATACCGAACGAGACATTATTCTGTGTATACGTCTTGAAGTCGGATGACACCGCTTCCCGCGCATCCCGATTTGTCAGCTCAAGGACATTACTGAACATCGACGCGCCGAATTTTTCGACTGTAGTTTCGCAAAGAAGTGAAAGATAATTGGCTGCCGCAACATCAATCGGAGTGGTAGTCGGACTGTTAAGAATAAGCGTATCCGAGATGATACCGGCAAGAAGATATTTTGCAACCGTAGGTGAAATCGGCTTCTGATAATGCAAAAACATCTGATAAATGATGGTGCAGGTGCTTCCGACCGGCTCGGCATCAATGAATACCGGACGCTCCGTCTTTACCGCATCGATACGATGATGATCGATTATTTCGAGAATATTAGCCATGTCGATACCGTTTATGCTCTGTTTCGGCTCGTTGTGATCAACAAGAATCAGATCGTATCTCGGATCTTTTAAAAAACAGCGGCGCGTTACATATCCGGCGTAACCGTTTTCGTCCGTTACTGCAATACCTCTGAACGGAGAACGCGTAAATATTCTTTTTACGTCCTCAAAACGGTCTCCGGCATCAACCGGAGGAGCCTGATCTCCCATGATCTCTCCTATTGTCGGAAGTTCGGTAACATTCCCTTTCTGTGAAAGTTCATCAAGCATCCAACCCGCGATATCGTCGAGAGTGATTATGCCGCAGAAATCGTTGCCGTCATAAACGGGAAAAGCCGAATATTTTGACTGCTCGTATTTACGCACTATCGTATTCAATAAATCCGTTTTTTGATACTTTTCATCAACGACGATCATAACGTCCCTTACCTTGGGATACACATCCGGCATATACACCGGAGCGGCAAGTCCAAGCGTTTCCAATATTGTTTTGACATTCTCGCTCAGCGGCCCGCATCTTACAGCTGAATACTCATTCCCCGGATCGGTCATGTTTTTCAGAGCGGCATAAGCCGATGCCGCGCAAATACTGTCCACATCCGGATTTCTGTGACCCGTAATATAAATCATTCCCATATTAATCTCCGTCAATCGGAATTGCACACAAAACACTTTTATGCAACACACCGTTTTTTTTATTATATCCGGAACGGTCTGTTCTGTCAACATTTGATTTGACACTGTTATGAAGCATTTACATAAGCAAACCTGCCGAAAGATCTTTTCGGCAGGTATCACACATGTTTTTAATTTATATGATTTTAGGAAGAGAATCAAACCCTCTCTTAAGATCTTCGTCTGTCGGGATATAATCCGTCATGGTTCCTTCAGCGTATGCGGAATAAGCCTTCATATCGAAGTATCCCGTTCCGGTAAGACCGAATAAAATCGTTTTTTCTTCTCCTGTTTCTTTACATTTTATCGCTTCATCCATTGCCACACGAATTGCGTGACTGCTTTCCGGCGCGGGAAGAATACCTTCGCAGCGCGCAAATGTTACCGCAGCATCAAAAACATCTGTCTGAATGACCGATCTTGCTTCCATAAGTCCGTCGGCATAAAGTTGCGAGAGAATCGAGTTCATTCCGTGATACCGCAGTCCTCCCGAATGATTCGGAGACGGCATAAACCCGCTTCCGAGGGTATACATCTTTGCAAGGGGGCAGACCATACCCGTATCGCAGTAATCGTAAGCAAATTTGCCTCTTGTAAGACTCGGGCAGGATGCGGGTTCGACTGCAATAAAACGGTAGTCGGCTTCTCCGCGGAGTTTTTCTCCCATAAACGGAGAAATAAGTCCGCCGAGATTGGAACCGCCGCCGGCGCAGCCGATAATCATATCGGGTTTGATACCGTATTTATCCATTGCGATCTTACATTCGAGACCGATTATACTTTGATGCAACAGAACCTGATTCAGAACGCTTCCGAGAACGTATCTGTAACCCTCTGTAGCGGTAGCAAGTTCAACAGCCTCTGAAATTGCGCAACCGAGAGAGCCTCCCGTTCCGGGAAATCTTCTGTTAATGCTTCTTCCTGCCTCGGTGGTTTCGGACGGAGAAGGAGTAACGCTTGCGCCGTAAGTTTTCATTAAATCGCGGCGGAAAGGTTTTTGCTCGTAACTCGTTTTTACCATAAATACTTTACAGTCAAGACCGAGATATGCGCATGCCATGGCAAGCGCAGTTCCCCACTGTCCGGCTCCCGTTTCGGTAGTAACGCCTTTTAATCCCTGATTCTTGGCATAATATGCCTGCGCGATTGCGGAATTTAATTTATGGCTTCCGGAAGTATTATTACCTTCGAATTTATAATATATTTTTGCCGGTGTCTGAAGTTTCTCTTCAAGACAATAGGCACGGATAAGCGGAGACGGACGGAACATTTTGTAAAAATTGAGAATATCCTGCGGGATCTCAAAATAAGGCGTTGTTTCGTCAAGTTCCTGTTTTATCAGCTCATCACAGAACACAGGCTGCAAATCTTCAAAAGAAGCGGGCTTAAGCGTCTTTGAATTAAACAGAGGCGCGGGTTTGTTTTTCATGTCCGCACGAACATTATACCATGCTTTCGGCATTTCGCTTTCGGACAAATAGATTTTGTAGGGAATTTCCTGTTTCATTTTCTCCTCTTTCTTTTCGGCAATTTTTTCGGAGATACAAAAAAATCGTATCTCCCCGCCAACGCTGAGGTGATACGAAATCACGGTGCCACTCAACTTCGAATCCCGAAGGATTCCTCATCGGATACGTTAATATCCTGTTCCTGTAACGTGAAACACACGGCGCAACATACTCGGCAAAGCCTTTCCGTTTTGCTCCTATCGGGTCCATTCGCAAAAGCTGAGACAACCGGGCTGTCACCATCCCCGACTCGCTTTTTTGCCATCACATTTGTTACTACTCCTGAATAATCGGATTTAATTATTTGATTGTATTGCCACTATACTCTCATAATGTCAATTTGTCAAGCGTAAGCATCTGCTTTTTTACAAAAAATTTGGATTCTCCGCGGTTTTCACGAAGAATCCGATAAAAATCAATCAAATGCCATCTCTATTGCGGCTTTATCTCCGATATACAGCACCGACTTTCCCTTAAGGCTTTGTGTGGTTTCGTAGCCTTTTCCCGCAATTACTATTATATTTCCCTCTTCAGACAAAGCGGCAGCCCTTTTAATAGCCTCCGTTCTGTCTTCCACGTTTTCGAACGGTGTCCCGAACGGTTTGATAAACGCGGCGATCTCTTCGGCGATATCGATTTCGTTTTCATACGCAGGATCATCCGACGTAAGTATAATATAATCTGCTTTTCTTCCGGCGACTTTTCCCATTTCTTCACGTCTGTCGATCGCCTTGTTTCCGGTACATCCGAAGACACATATAACTTTACTTCCGGGATAAAACTTTTTTGCGTTTCTTATAACGCCTTCAAGACTTAATCCGTTATGCGCATAGTCGATTACTATATGACGGCCCTTTATCTCAGTTACCTCCATATGTCCCGGAATCCGCGTTTTTTCTATTCCTTTTTTAATAGCTTCTATGCTGATACCCTGCTCAGAGGCAACTGCGTATACCGCAAGAGCATTGAGAATATTATAATCCCCGGGGATACCGACCTTAATTATTTCGCCGTCATATTTTCCGCCGCATACCGTAAATTCCGAACCGTCCGCTTTACAGATAGGTTTTTTCGCTGTAATATCCGCAAAATTTTTATACCCGAACGTTATGATTTTTTTACATGTTGCGGCACAGATAATTTCGGACGCATATTGATCGTCGGCGTTCACGAATCCCGTTTTACAAAGCGTAAGCATTTTTTTCTTTGCTTCTTTGTATTCGTCAAAACTGTGATGTTCCGTTTCACTGATATGATCCGGCGCCAGGTTGAGAAAAACCCCGTAATCAAAAATAATGCCGTCTACCCTGTTATACTGTAAACCCTGAGAAGAAACTTCAATAACCGCGGCACGGACTCCGTCTTCCGCAAACTTGCTGAGATAGGAATATAAATCAAGAGCTTCGGGAGTGGTAAAGCTTTTGGTAAATTTTTTACCGCAGGAAATACCCTCTATTGTAGAAATAAGTCCGGATTTCCCGCCGAATTCTTCGTCGTATATGTTTTTAAGCATATACGCCACGGTAGTTTTGCCCTTTGTTCCGGTAATTCCGGCCAACGAATAACGTTCAAAAGGTCTGTTATAAAAAAAACATGCGCTCAGGGGCATTGCGCGGCGGATATCCGAAACAATAACGCAAGGCAACTTTATGTCCGGATACTCCTTTTCGGATATATATGCCACAGCTCCGTTTTCGGTTGCCGAAACGAGATATTCCTCTTTAAAAGATATGCCCTTACAGAAAAAAAGCGTTCCTTTTACGGTTTTCCGCGAATCACACGTTATATATCCGATTTCCGGATTTTCTCCCGGAAAATATGAAACAAGCAGGTCCTCTTTTTTGAGCAGATCGGCGAACTCATTTAATTTCATAATGTCAGCCCTCTCTGTTCCAGTATTTTTTATCAAGACTGCGGAAATATACCGCTTCGTTGATATGACGCGGCAGAATATCGGTACTGCCCTCAAGATCGGCAGCCGTTCTGCTGATTTTTATGAGTTTATCATAAGCACGCATACTCAGAGACCTTTTTTCGAATACATCGTTAAGAAGATCCCGTGCTGCATCCGAAATTGCGCATTCTTTCAATGCGTCGGGAGTCATTTTCGCATTACAGGAAATATCGGTTCCCCTGAATCTTTCGCGCTGTATTTCTCTTGCGGCATTTACTCTTTCTCTTATCTTTGCGGAAGGTTCCGCTTTTTTTGCCTGATTGATATCTGAAAGTCTTACCTGCGGAAGTTCTGCCTGCAAATCTATACGGTCAAGCAGCGGTCCGGAAATCCTGTTGATGTAGGACGCAACGGTTTTGGGAGAACAAACACACTTTTTCAGCGGATTACCGAAGTTTCCGCAGGGACAGGGATTCATTGCGCACATCAGCATAAAGGATGCCGGATAGGTTATGGTCTTTTTGACTCTTGTAATTGTGATTTTATTGTCTTCCATCGGCTGTCGGAGAGCTTCGAGAACTTTTTGCTGAAACTCCGGCAACTCGTCAAGGAACAGTATCCCGTTTTGCGCCAACGATATTGCGCCCGGTCCGGGAATTGATCCGCCGCCTGTCAGACCGGCAATACTTGTTCCCTGATTTGTTCTGATAAGCGGTCTTTCCGTAATCAAAGGAGTATCTGAATTAAGCATTCCCGCAACAGAATAAATTCTGCTTGTTTCAAGGATCTCGTCAAACGTCATATCCGGCAAAATCGACGGCATACATTTTGCAAGCAGGCTTTTTCCTGTTCCGGGAGGGCCGATAAACAGCAAATTATGTCCTCCGGCAGCAGCAAGTTCGCAAGCTCTTTTTCCGCCGGACTGTCCGACAACGTCGGTAAAATCATAGGAATGTTTTTCACGGCCTTTTCTTACAAGTTCTTTCATATTGCAAACGGTCGGATCAAGAATGGCTTCCCCGGTAAGATGTCGCACCAATTCCGAAAAAGTCTTTATGCCGAAAACTTTAATTCCGTCAATTACGGATCCCTCGGCTATATTATCATATGGAATATATATTTCTTCAAAACCGAGCATCTTTGCACTGATAACCATTGCAAGGACGCCGGTAGTCGGACGAATAACACCCGAAAGCGAAACTTCGCCGCAAAAGGCCGATTTTGTTGAGGGTGCTTTTATGCCCCCCATTGCAGTAAGAACGCTCAACAGAATAGCAAGATCGTATGCTGATCCTTCCTTTCGGACATGAGCAGGCGCAAGATTGATAACTATATGAACATTCGGCAAATGATACCCGCTGTTTTTAAGCGCTGTATTTATTCTTTCTTTCGATTCTTTTACGGCTGCGTCAGGCAGCCCGATTATTTCAATATTAAGATTGTCAGATGTGGAGATATCGGTTTCAACATCAACGGTGAATCCATCAAGCCCCGTCAATCCGATACTTTTTACAGCAGAAATCATTTGCAGTCCCTTTCCGATTGTTTTCTCTGTTATTTTACATCATATATGTTTTTTTTTCAAGAGGCATCCCCGTATTTTTATCTGCACTTGAAAAACCGTCGCAAATATGATATAATCAATTCAATTATTCTTCCGGAGGATAAAATGGAGTTCGAAAAGAAAACGGTCAGACTGATTGCCTTGCTTCTCTCCCTGATTATATGCTTTTCGCTATGCAGCTGCGGAGCAGATAAAATACCGTCTCTTGTTATCGACAGTTTTACAGATAAAGAATCAGAAGATCTTTCTCTGCCGCAGGGTGAACCGGCCGAATGGAAAAAATTCGTAAGTTTTACCATATGGAGCCATCAGCTCTCCGACGCGGCAGAAGCTGAGGAATATGCCGCGCTTTTGAAGGATACGGGTATATCCGCAATTGAATTTGCCGTTCTTTGGTCAGATTTCGAATACGAACAAAAAAAATTCAATTGGAAATTTGTTGATGCGGTAATTGATACGTTTCTTGAAAACGGTTTTTCAGTCAACCTTTCGGTTGTTCTCTGGACATATAATCTCTCATTTGTCGACAAACTCGATTTGCAGCAGACCGCAGACGGTGAAATATATTCATACGACAGTGTCCGGAACTGTTTTATTTCCATTTCAAGTAAAAACAATATCGAAATCGTTAAAAATACGCTTTTTGCTTTTGCCTCCCATGTTAATGAGAAGTATTCGGACAAAATCGGAGGATTGCAGATACGGTATTCAGATAACGGCGCAGAAGAATTTTCATCCACGATCGACCTTGATTACAGCGAGGTTGCCTTTAACGTTTTTGTTGACTGGCTTTCCGATAAATATGAAACCGCTTCCGATTTTGCAAAAACTTATTCTCTCAAATATACAGAATGGAACGATGTCCGTGCCGCAGACAAAGCAAGTCTGACCGCAAAATGCAACTACGAATGGAAAATGTTCAAGCAGGATGAGATTGTTCGTTTTCACGATATCGCCGAAGAGATTTTTGCGAATATCTGTCCCACGATTCCGGTTGCCGTTAATCTCGGTTCCGTCGGTAATTCAATGTCGACCGAATTCAAAGGCGTTTTTGATCCATACACAATAATATGTGAATGTGACGCAGAAACGGTAATTTTCGACTGTTTTACCGATTTACAGTATAATTTTTACGTTGATATGATAACTTCTGTAACCGGCAAAAATGCAGTTATGAAGCTTGACGGCCCGATTCTCGGTAAAGAAGAATTTGAAAAAACACTTATTCTTGCCGAAAGCGCAGGAAAAACCGGGATTCTCGGACTTAATATTTCCGACTGGAGAAAAAGCGATATATCGGAATACGCTGATTATCTCAAAGCTTACGTAGAATCATTCGAAACCGAAGATTCAAGACCGGACGCCGACACAACCGATGTTATACTTATCAACACCCTCGACTACATCATTCGGACCCCTTCTTCTTCGGTTTACGATTTATATAAATACGCATACAAAAACATGACCGGAAAAAACGACCGAAAGGTTCTTTTTTTCACCGACACACAAATAATTGAGAATCCGTCTTTACTCGATGGGGTTAAAAAAGTTCATCTCGGCGGACTCAATACCATTACCTATATGTATGATGCACTCGGAGACATTCTGACATCCGCAAACTATAAAATAGTAGACGACGACAACGAACAACCCAATTTTCTTAACGAATTCGGAAAACCTCTTGATGCCGATATTCAGGACACGTTAAGAAAACGATTGAAAAACAGCTGATTATATTATTAAAAATGCGGCCCGCGGAAAAATCCCGCGGGCATCGTTATTTTCGGAATTATTTGCAGAGTTCAACAAATTCATCAATCTCATCTGCAAGAATCTGAAGAGAATCTCTCCAGAACTGTTTGTCGGTAAGATCGATCCCCGCAACTGCCGCCGCACCCTCGACCGATGTCGTTCCGGTAGCTTTTAGCAATTTTTTATACAGAGGAACAAAGGAAGGACCTTCTTTGAGATATTTTGCGTAAAGACCGCGGGCAAACAGACCGCCGAAAGCATATGGGAAGTTATAGAAGCTCAATCCACCGTAATAATGGGATTTGCAAGCCCACATATATGGGTGCAGACAGGTTTTGTCAAGTCCGTCTCCGTAAGCTTTTTTCTGAGTTTCAAGCATGATCTCGCAAAGCCTGTCAGCAAACATGAACTCGTTTTCTCTGTTTTCGAAAACGGCTGTTTCAAAAAGATACCTCGAATAAATATCACAGATGATCTGGGTTGCATCCATAAGCTGACTTTCGATGAGCGCGCGTTTTACAATCGGATCGCTTTCGGAAGATATCGCGGCATTCATGGCAACTACCTCATTGAATGTCGAAGCTGTTTCGGCAACCGGCATGGAATAATCACTGTTAAGAATACTGTTTTCTTTGAGACAATAATCATGGAAGCCGTGACCGAGTTCGTGCGCAAGAGTTACGACATCTCCGAGTGTTCCTCCGTAATTTGTAAGAATACGGAATTCACCTATCGGATGAATGCCCATGCAAAAAGCACCGCCGAGTTTTCCGTCATGAGGATAAAAATCAATCCATCCGCTGTCAAAAGCGTTTGCAATAACGTCGGCTTCTTCTTTGTCAAATCCCGAAAACAGATCAATCAATATCTGTCTGCATTCTTCGGTCGTATATGTTTTGCTGTTCCCTTCAAGCGGAGCAAACAGTTCATACCACGGCAACCCGCTTTCATAACCGAGCAATCCGGCTTTCGCTCTCAAATATTCCCAGAATTTGGGTAGATATTCTTCCATGGCTCCGATAAGCGCGTCAAGCGTCTCTTTTTTCATGTGTGCGCCTTTAAGAGCTTCGTCAAGAGGAGATGCATATCCGCGAAGTTTACATCTGTTTATCGTTTCAAACTTAATAGAGTTTAATGAATAAGCGATTGCGTCTTTAATACGATCATAGGCTTTAAGTTCGGCTTCGTAAGCGCTTTTGCGGATGTTTTTATCCGAATCGTAAGCTTTGTTTCTGATATCGGACAGCGAAGTGACTCCGCCTTCATATTCGACCGGAACTGTAGAAGTAAGATACCCCTGCAATTCGCTCCAAGCACTTGACCCACTGATGCTGTAAAGACTTATAACGTTTTCGACTTCCGGCGAAAGCGTATACTTTTCTTCATCGCGGATTGTTTTAAGCATGAATTCAAATTCTTTAAGGAATGAATCGGATTCGATAAGCTCATCGAGATTTTCGATTCCGGCAACAAAGCGCACGAATTTTGTTCTCGGTCCCGCAATAGCGGAAAGTTTCTGTGAAAGTCTGCTTATAGCTGCCGCCGCATTCGCATCGGATGTATTAACAGACTGAATAAGCTCCGCAAAACAAAAAAGCTTTGTTGACAAATTATTGAAATCGGACATGAGTTTTATGCCGTTTTTCAGAACATCGGCAGGCTCGCCTTTGATATCATCGCAAAAAGCGATTATTTCCGCTATTGCATTGTCAAGGGCTTTTTCATCGGAGGCAAACTCCGGCGAATCAAAACCCTGATATAATTCTTTAAGAGACCATTCGCTATTCATAAAAACCTCCGTTTTATTATTTATAAAGTATTATTCCGTTGATAACGGCAACAGCCGTGATTTTTTTTGTTTCCTTTTCGGAGATACTTATTTCGTAACAGCATGTGGTTCTTCCTCTTTTTATACACTTTGCCTCCGCAATAAGCTCCGTCCCTACTTTTGCTGCGGAAAGATACGAGATATTGGAGTTTACGGTTTGTGTAACCGTTCCGCTTTCGGAAATAATATCAGAATAATTTGCCGCCACGGCAAAACAAAAATCGGCAAGAGTATATATTGCGCCGCCCATACAGACTCCCGCAGCGTTTAAATGTTTTTCAGCCGGAACAAAACGGCAAACAGCCGAGTTATCACCGGCATCTGATATTTTTATCTCCGCTGTTTCAGTGGCAAATCTGTCATCTTCAAAAAATTTTTTGATTTTTTCGAGATTACTCATTCAAATACTCCGTCAACGACTCCATTTCTTCATACAACTCGTTGATTTTTTTCTCGTTTTCTTCTATTTTTGCATTAATCTCCATCAATTTCTGATAATCCGCGCCACCGTCATTTAATTCTTCGGCAAGCCTGCCGTTTTCGGCGTCCGTTTCTTCTATCAGTTTCTCGACCGTTTCAAGCCTTCTTCTCTTTTTACGTAATTCGGCGTCATCTGCTTTCCGTTTAATATACGCTTCGGTTTTATCGGCTTTGTTTTCTTTGACATGAACAGAAATCCTGTCTCTGTTAAGAAGATATTCGTCAAAATTACCTTTATGACAAGTCATTCCGCCGTCTTTTATATACCAAAGCGACGTGGCAAGTCTGTTTATGAAATATCTGTCGTGTGAAACAATTACCATAGTCCCGTCATAATCCGAAAGAGCATCTTCCAATGCCTCTTTGGAATTGATATCAAGATGGTTCGTAGGTTCGTCGAGAATAAGCGTATTATGTGATGCAAGCATCAGTTTCGCAAGGCACACTCTCGCTTTTTCACCACCGCTCAGCATATTACATTTTTTAAATACATCATCATTTTTAAACAAAAACAGTGCAAGAGCTTTTCTGATTTCAAGATTGGTCTTTCCTGGGAATCTGTCAGAAATTTCATCAAATACGGTTTTATCCGGGTCTATATCGTTCAGATTCTGATCGTAATACCCGATATCAACACCGACGCCCCATTTGATTTTTCCTGAATATTCTTTGTCCTGACCGACAAGCATCCTGAGAAGTGTGGTTTTTCCGCATCCGTTCGGACCGGCAATAAAAACCCTTTCGCAGGATTTTATTTCTCCGTCAATTCCGCAGAAAAGTTCTTTTTCACCGAATCTTTTTGAAATATTATCCAGGAAAAGCACGTCGTTTCCGCTTTTTTTCCCGGCTTTAAATGAAAAATCAATTGACGAAGGCGCCTTTTCGGGCTTGACAAGATCGGCTTTTATTCGGTCAATCTGTTTTTGTTTGCTTTTTATTGTAACGTAATTGCGTTCCTGTCCGAATGTTATCTGCTGAGCGATAATTTTTTCTATTCGCTTAATTTCTTTTTCTTTTTTTTCGTAATCGCGTTCAAGAGTCAAATCGTTTATTGATTTCTGCGCCCGATAATCGGAATAATTTCCGTTATATTCGGTCAAATGAGTATTTTCTATTTCGAATATTTTATTCGCTGTTTTATCAAGAAAATATCTGTCGTGAGAAACAGTGACTACAGCACCTTTATATCCCGAAAGATAATCTTCAAGCCATAACGTCGATGAAATATCAAGATGATTCGTGGGTTCGTCGAGAAACAAAACATCGGCATCCGACAAAAGAACACTTGCAAGCATTACTCTTGTTTTTTGTCCTCCGCTGAGTCCGTTCATTGGAACCGAAGCTTCCCTGTCGTCAAACCCAAGACCAAACAACGCTGCTCTTATTCTGCTGCGAAAAACCAGCCCGCCTGCTTCAATGTAAGCATCGTTAAGGGAAGTCAGTCTTTTTATATTGATTTCCGAAGGATCGGCTTCGGCATTTTTTTCAGCATCGGCAATTTTTTTTTCGAGTTCCGTGCAGTGAGAAAAAATTTTTTCAAGCGTTTCGGTTGCCGAAAGCGGAGAATCGTAATCCGACATCTGCTGCATATAGGCAATTTTAATACCTTTTTCTTTCACAATGCTGCCGGTATCATACTCTTCAAGTCCGCATAAAAGTCTGAACAGTGTCGTTTTGCCGGCACCGTTCACACCGATAATTCCTATCTTGTCGTTGCGCTCTATCTTAAAC
>JAZQQT010000071.1:0-4769 GCA_045629205.1 Eubacteriales bacterium | reverse complement strand
TCAGTTAACCCCTTTAGGGGTAGCCAAAGAGGCAAAGACTCTAAGGCTTGAACAAAGAGAAAGCCCGCGCCTTGAGACGCGGGTCAGTACTAAGGGCTTATAGCCCTGGTGCAAACCACCCGTTTGACGGGTGGTTGTGATTGCATTTTTGTTTGAAATATGATATTATCAATCCGTAAATAAAAAAGGAGTTTGCGTTATGAAAAGATTTATCTCTTTACTGCTTGTTCTCGCTTTTTCCGTCTGCCTTTTTTCGGCATGCCGGAATGAAAACCCGAACGAAGAAAAGGAACCCGAAGTAAACTACGGCCTTGTGCTTTACGTTTCGCCCGACGGAAACGATGCGAATGAAGGAACGAAGTCTTCGCCTCTTGCCACGATAAACGGCGCGGTCGGAAAAATCGCAGACATAAAAGCGTCTTCCGGTCTGCCCGAAGGCGGTATAAAAGTCGAATTTGCCTCCGGACGTTACCGTATCACCGAAACAATCGAATTTACCGCCGAAAACAGCGGGGAAGACGGTCAACCCGTCGTCTTTGCCGAAGCCGAAGGCTCGACCGTTATCTTTGACGGCGGCGTGAAACTGAATAACGAAGATTTTAAACCGGTCACCGACGAGGCTTTTCTCTCGCTCCTGCCCACCGACGAAGCCCGCAAAAACGTTCTCTGCATCGATTTAAGCAAATACGACATGGGTGATTTTCTTGCCCTTCCGGAAGATTTCGACATGCACTATTTCAAACAGGAGCTTTCGGCAAACGGAAAGGTGCAGACCGTTGCCCGCTGGCCCAACGGGAAAGAATTCGCAACGGCAGATATATCCGATAATTCGGGCGAGTTTGCCTATTTCAACATAACCGACGATCAGGCAAGCCGCTGGTCGAAATCGCCCACACTCGGGTGGTTCGGTTACGGACAATACGACTGGCAATGCTCATATATCCACGACGGCGTCGGTGTCGATACCGAAAAGAATTGTTTTATAATGCCGAACAACCGCGTAAACTACGCTCCCTGCGGCAACGGCATGCCTTTCTATATTTACAATACTCCCTGCGAGCTCGATGCTCCGGGCGAATATTACCGTGATTATGACGGAAAAGTTCTTTATTATTGGCCTGTCGAAGCTCTTGATTCCCTTGATCTTGCCATCGGATCTCTTTCGGTTCCCGCATTCAACCTTAACGGCGGTAAAAATCTGACTTTCGAAGGCATGGATTTTCAGAATTTTCCCAAGGGTATTTTCAGAGGAACCGCCGACGGACTGTATATTTACAATTCCGTTTTCAGCAGCTGTTACGAACAGGCAATTTTCATCGAAGGCTTCGACATAACGATAGACGGCTGTGAAATGTTCGATATCGCGGCAGGCGGCATACGGATTGTCAGCGGCCCCGGAACTACCGAACATATCGGCTCTCTTACGGGTGATATTTCGGAACAGAAGGTCGGAAGGGCTATAATTACAAATAACATACTTCACGACACATCACGGTTCGAGCTTAACCATCACGCTCCTCTCAAAATCGGAGGTTGGGGCGCGTATATCGCTCACAATGTCTTTTACGATGCCCCGCATCATGCCATAGAAGATGCCGGCCTTGTCGGTAACAGCGTTATCGAGTATAACGAATTTTATCACGTAAGTTATATGGCGGTCGATTCGGCTGCAATCCATATCGGCAGAAACTGGGGTAACCGCAAATTTACCGTTCAATATAACTATTTCCATGATATTTACTGTGATATGTTTGACGGAGAACCGGCTGCCGTGTATTTCGACGACTGTTCGGCGGGCGACGACTGTCACTCGAATATCATCGTAAATATCGGCGGTAACGGCATTCAGCTTTGCGGCGGACGTTATCTTTTCGCGTATAATAACGTTCTGGCAAACATCAACGGCTGCGGTATCGTGATGGACGGCAGAGGCTTCGGATGGGGCAGAAATATCTTTTCGTTTGAGACCGCCGAGACCTGCGGTTATGTCTGGAAATTGGTATTGGATTCTTATCAGACGGTATTATGGCGTTACTGTATGCCCGAAATACTCTGTGCTCACGAAAGTGACATCTATTTCGAATCGGACGATACAAGACATTATTACATGCCTCACGGAATGGACTGCGCCGGAACTCCCGCTTACTGCCGTATTTTCAACAACATCGGATATAACCTCAATATTGATTCCCGTCACGAAATCGGAATCAATCTCGGCCTTAATACCGAACTGTTCACCGCAGACCACTATGAGCCGGGACATCAGTTTGACGAATACGAGCAGTATACAATAGACGGCGTCTGCAATATCAACGGCTGGGGATATCAATTCAACGAGATTCAGAACAACGTATTATACTCCCGTGATACGGAATCGATTTTTGCCGACCCCGAAAACGGCAATTTCTTCCTTAAAGACGATTCGAAAGTTTACCGCGATGTGATAGGCTTCGAAAAGTGGGATTACTCCCTTGTCGGCCTGCAGAAATAATAACCTAAAACGTTGTAAAAGCAGCAGAGATAACTCTGCTGCTCATTTTTTCTTGCTTTTTTTCTCAATATATAGTATAATTCGGTCATAAAACAAAGGGAGTTGTGTTATGAAAAGAATTTTTGCCTTGCTTCTCGTTCTCGTAATTTCTGTTTGTCTCTTCTCCGCCTGCGAAGAGAAAAAACCGAACGAAGAAAAAGAACCCGAAGTAAATTACGGCCTTGTGCTTTACGTTTCGCCGGACGGCAACGATGCAAACGACGGCACGAAGTCTGCGCCTCTTGCCACGATAAACGGCGCTGTCGGAAAAATCGCCGGAATAAAAGCGTCTTCCGGTTTGCCCGAAGGCGGTATAAAAGTCGAATTTGCTTCCGGACATTACCGTGTTACCGAGACTATTGAATTTACCCCCGAAAACGGCGGGGAAGAAGGCAAGCCCGTTGTGTTCGCCCAAGCCGAGGGAGCAAGCGTTATATTCGACGGCGGCGTGAAACTGAACAACGAGGATTTCAATCCCGTTATCGATAAGGATTTTCTTGCTCTTCTTCCCACGGATGAAGCCCGCAAAAACGTTTTATTCATTGATTTGAACAAATATGACATCGACGAATTTCCTGCCGATAACAATGATTATTACACTCATTATTTTCAGCAGGCGCTTTCGGCAGACGGAGAAATGCAGACCGTTGCCCGTTGGCCCAACAATACGGAATTTGCATGGTCCGATATAGCCGATAATGAGGGCGAATATTCGTATTTCAACGTAACCGAAGATCAGGCAAAGCGTTGGGCGGAATCTCCGACACTCGGCTGGTACGGTTACGGACGCAACGACTGGCAGTGCTCATATCTGCACGACGGCGTTGAGGTCGATGCTTCGAAAAATCAGTTTATCATTCCCAATAACAGAGTAAATTATGCGCCCTGCGGCAACAATATGCCTTTCTATATTTACAATACTCCATGTGAGCTCGATGCTCCGGGCGAATATTACAGAGACTTTGATAACGGTATTCTTTATTATTGGCCTGTAAAAGATATCGGTACTCTCGATATTGCCATCGGCTCTCTTTCTGTCCCGGCATTCAACCTTAACGGCGGCAAAAATATCACCTTTGACGGAATGGCTTTCCGGAATTTCCCGAAAGGCATTTTCCGCGGCGTTGCCGACGGACTCTATATTTACAACTCCGTATTCAGCAGCTGCTATGAGTGGGCGATTTATCTGGACGGTTTTAATATTACCGTTGATCACTGCGAAATGTTCGATATCGCGGCAGGCGGTATGTATATCCGAAGCGGAAACTGGAGAACGCAGGAAGTCGGAAACGTCCGCATCACAAACAATAAACTGCACGATACCTCAACCTTTGAGACAAATCATCATGCGGCTGTTAAAATCGGCGGCTGGGGCGTTTACGTTGCTCACAATCTGATTTTCGATGTTCCGCATCATGGTATCGAAGACGAATGGCCTATCGGAAATACGATAATAGAGTATAACGAATTTTATCGTAACAGTTATCTTACCGTCGATTCGGCTGCGATCCATATCGGCAGAAGCTGGGGGAATAAGGGATTTACGGTTCGGTATAACTATTTCCACGATATGGCAGGAGAAGTTTTTGAGGGGAATCCCGCCGCAGTCTATTTTGATGACTGCTCGGCAGGCGACGTTTGCTATTCAAATGTTATCGTCGACATAAAGGGCAACGCTATTCAGCTTTGCGGAGGACGCTATCTTACCGCCTATAACAATGTTCTCGTAAATGTCGACGGCTGCGGAATTGCGATGGACGGCAGAGGCTTCGGTTGGAATCGAATCCACTGTCAGTATAACAGCATTAATTCCGTCGGAACACTCTGGTCTTATGTTCTTGATTATTATCAGACCGATATCTGGCGTTACTGCATGCCCGAAATACTCTGCGCTCACGAAAGCGACATTTATTTCGAATCGGACGATACAAGACACTATGAGATGCCTCACGGACTCGACTGCGCCGGAACTCCCGCTTACGGGCGTGTTTACAACAATGTCGGTTACAAGCTCAATAATACTTTTGAACTGCTCACCGCCGATGATTTTAAACCGGATCATCAGTTTGACGAATACGAGCAGTATACGATAGACGGTGTCTGCTACATCAACGGCTGGGGATATCAATTCAACGAAATTCAGAACAACCTTTTATATACCCGCGATACAGAATCGATTTTCGTCGACCCCAAAAACGGCAATTTCTTCCTCAAAGACGATTCGAGAGTTTACAGAGAC
>JAZQQT010000070.1:0-11505 GCA_045629205.1 Eubacteriales bacterium | reverse complement strand
AACATTTTTTACAAGCGGTAAAACCTAGCCGAATGGCTGTTTCTATATCAACATAATCTGGATTTGTCATATTGCTGCAATTTGCGTTTTTGTGGTATTTTGTTCCCCCGTGTGTTGGTATCCAAACCATTTCTCCATTGGTATTATCGCTTTTTGCTGCTCTTGTGATTATTGGAATAGGTGTTCCTGTTGAAATTATTGCTCCGCAATCCGAACATTTCAAATCTCCTGTATAACCTTCTGAATATTCTGTCGCGTCTTTTTTGTTTACAAGTTTTGTGTGCAGATGTCCTGTCGGTTCTATATTGGTTCCTTTTTCAATCGTTTTTTCGCATATTGAACAAACCTTGTCACCTGTATATCCTTTTTTTTCACATGTTGCTTCTTTAGCACCGACTGTTTTGAGTGAATGTTTTCCGGATTCTATTGTTGACCCTTTTTCGATTAATTCACCGCATATCGAGCAAACCTTGTCGCCTGTATATCCTTGTTGTTCACAAGTTGCTTTTATCTCACCGACTGTTTCGACAGTATGCTCATCGGCTTCAATTACTGTCCCTTTTTCGATTGTGTCACCGCATATAGAGCAAACCTTGTCGCCGGTATATCCTTGCTGCGCACAAGTGGCTTTTATTTCACCGGTTGTAATTATTGTATGCCCTGTTGGTTCAATAATATTTCCTTTTTCAATCGTTTCGTTGCATACTGAGCATGTTTTGTCTCCTGAATAACCAGATTGTGTGCATGAAGTAGCAATGATGTTTTCGTTTGATATCGAATGTCCCGTTGCACTTATTCCTGTTCCGTATTCCAAGACAACTCCGCACTCACAGCAAACCAAGTCACCGGTATATCCGCATGATATACATGATGGTTCAATTATATTCTGGAATGAAGTAACAGCGTGCTGACATTGTTCAATAGACCGATCAATCTGTTCGTTAATAATGTCAGTGTTTTGTTCATCAATACCGGAATTGCTTGTTTCGTTTACTTGATAATCGTCTAATAAAGTGCATGATGTAAAGCCGATTAGTATAATTGAAAATAAAAATATTATAAATATACTTTTTAAATTATTCTTCATTATAACCTCCATTACATCATGTAAATAATTTGTTTTTTACCGTATCAAAGTGTTCACTCTGTTATGCGAATATACTTTGTCATTGTAAACGCGCAAGCGTTCGCGATGTCGGTAATTTTTATATTTCGTCAGTTGTGGTAAAACTGTTCAGCGTCTGCTCTGTAAATTTCCTGAGTTTCTCCGCCGTCCGGCGTATAAGAAATAATTACGTTGCGGGCTCTGAGGTTTGCGCTGAATCCGTTTACAACCTTTACTTTATTCTGCTTATGATAGTTCGCATATACTTCTCCGTCAAAGAAAGTATTGATTTCAAACAGACCGTTTGCATCTTTGTAATATTCAATACGGAAAGTATTTACCACAGAATTTTCCTGAGGGGATCCTTTCGATCCGTAATAAACCATTTCAACCGTGCCCTTATCGGCGGCTTTGTCGCTCAGTTCTATACTGACGGAGTAAATACCTGCTTCATCTGAAGCTCCGCTTATTTTTTTGATGACGTCGTTTGCTTTTGTTTCTTCTGGACTTTCAGGCTGCTCATGTTCCGGGTCGGGTTCTGTTTGCTGTTCGGGGTCCTTTTCTGTCGCCGGTGAATCGGTTTCGGAATCCTTTTCTTTATTCTCCGTATCGGTTTGAGATTGGGGCTCTTTCTCTGTTTCCTTCGGTTTTGTTTCACATGCCGCAAAACTTAACAGACAAGATACGATTACAAAAAGAGCCAGTGCTTTGATCATAAATTTTTTAAGCATAGTTTCCTCCGCGTAAACATGTTTTATTTTGTAAGTTTTCCTTTTGAGAAATCATAAAGGAAAAACGTTGTGAGAACTATTATGCTGCACATAAACCATCCTGCAGGATAGCTCATTGCGATCGGTATAAGCGCTTTTGAAACGTATGTTGAGATAATAAAAAGGTATAGTTGTCTGAATCCGACGAATGCTCCGAGCATTGCAAGAGTTGGTGCAATCGTATTTCCGGCTCCGCGAAGGGATGCCGACAGGACCTGATTGACACAGCAGAATACATAAAAAGGTGTGAGTGTCTGCAGCAGAATAACGGAACAGTGAACGACATCCGGATCGGGATTGAAAATCGATGTGATCGGTGATGTAAAAATCTCAATGGAAAATATAAGAACGCATGTTATGCCGAGTGTAAGAAGAAAAGAAGTCCACGCTCCCTGTTTTGCACGTTTGATGTTTCCGCATCCGATGTTTTGTCCCACAAAAGTCGTGGCTGCAAGCGCAATGGATTGCATCGGAAGGAAAATAAACATATCGATTTTGGAATACGATGTCCATCCGGCAAGAGCAATGGTGCTTATATCTTTTCCTGCCTCTGTTATGCCGGGAATAACGTTTATCCCCGCAATATATGATTGAACAAAGACGTTTGAAAAAGCTGTCAGCGCAAGCTGTATTCCTGCGGGAATGCCGATTTTAAATATTTTTCCGAACAGATTCCAGTCGATTTTCAGGTCTTTGATCTCGATTTTTATCCATGTGTCGGTTTTCAGCAGGGTAATTGTAACCAGAACAGCCGAAATCGTCTGTGAAAGAATAGTTGCAAGGGCAACCCCGGCAACACCCATTTTGAATACGAAAACAAAGAACAGGTCGAGGACGACATTTGAAAGCATCGCTGCTGTAAGGAAATAAAACGGACGGCTGGAGTCTCCTATTGCTCTTAAAATCCCAGAACCAATATTATATATCATATTCGGCAGTGTGCCTAGAAAATAAATCAGCACGTATGTCTTTGCGTATCCTGCGACCGATACGTTATCTCTGAACATTAACGATACAAGCAGGGGGGTCATTAAAAGCCCTATAACGGTAAAAAGGATGCCCATGATCAATGTCAT
Source organism: Eubacteriales bacterium (assembly GCA_045629205.1). Lineage (GTDB taxonomy): Bacteria > Bacillota > Clostridia > Oscillospirales > UBA644 > JAZQLP01. The sequence goes on along the minus strand of JAZQQT010000070.1, from coordinate 8,554 downwards.
TGCCACTGATGTATGGGAGGCCTTTTTTACGCCATCTTCGTTCTTTGCTCCGTAATACTGAGCAATAACAACGCTCGAACCTGTTGAAAGACCCATAAAGAAGCCTATCAGAATATTTGTTATCGGCCCCACGCTTCCGACAGCTGCATAAGCACCGTTTTCACCTGTCTGTCCGATGACCCAGGTATCGACCATATTATACAGCTGCTGAAAAAGATTTCCTGCAAGAAGCGGCAGCGCAAAGATAATGATGTTCTTTACGATGCTGCCCTGTGTCATATCCTGTTGTTTTCTGTTCAATAATAAAGATTTTGGCATCAGATTATTTCAGTCCTCAATCGGTTGCGGATTTTTTATGCTGCGTAATGGCATTCTGTCAATGAGTGTGAAACCGTGTTTTTCTGCAAATTCAACGCATCCTTTATAAAAATCGGGATTCGAAAACGCATCCGGATTATGCGCGTCAAAGCCGATAATCGCTTTACATCCAGCTTCAACGGCGAGTTTTGCAAAACGGTCGGAAGGGTAATATCTTTTTTCGCTGTGACCGAGAAGGTTGATTTCGTATGGAAAATCGTGTTTTGCCATAAATTCGATCAACGGCATGGTTTCCTTTTCAAAATCCTTTTCGTTTTCGGGTCCAAGTCCCATAAGGTCCGGATGTGCAACGTACGTGTAGCATCCGGTTTTCAGCGCGTCGATCAGACGCTTGATATATTTTCTGTATATCGGCAGATCGTGGTCACCGTAATCGTAAACATCCGGCGCAATAAAATGCTGTCCGCAGATCAGATAGTCAAGCGGATACGGCTTAAGTCTTTCAAGAAAAGAGGGGAAAAGTGACGGATAGTATTCGGCTTCAAAGCCGATGTAAATATTTATATCGGATTTATATTCGTTTTTAAGTTCCGTAAGCATCCGGAAATATTCCGGTATATCTTTGATTTGGACACAGTAGTCCGATTCTCCTCCGTTTGTGAAACGGTATGGCCCGTGATCTGAAAATCCGAGTTCTTTAAGACCGCATTTTATTGCCGCTTCAACGTATTCTCTGGGTGTTCCTGATGCGTGTCCGCACATATATGTATGAGTATGATAGTTTGCAAACATAATAATCTCCGATTAATACAAATTAGATTTATATTATTATTTTATAATACTCTTTCTTTAATAAAAAACAATGACAAAAAAACAACAATGCAAATTTATTTACATTATCTGTTTCTCTATCCATCTCATTAAAAGATTGACTATTTTTGTCTGTTCTTCGCTGTTAAGTTTCTTGCCTTTACGGACTTTATACCATTTTTCGAGGCAGCCTCTGCAGCAGCACGCGCAGGCATGCTGCGCTTTAAAAACGGGATGTCCACGCATCGGTGTCTGTTTGCCGTCATTCGGTATTTCTGCAGGCGCAAGCCGTTGGCGGATAAAGACCTCCGCGTGCTTTTTTACGGTCGGAAGTCCGACCCTTGCTATATATTCTTTGTCTTTCGTCGTAAGGTGAAAACTTGACCTGAATTTTGATTTTGCAAGTTTGTCAAGTGCCTCTTCAATTGTCTGCATATCAGTTTGCCGAAAGTTCTTTGACCTTATTCATGCAGTGATTAAATGTTATCTTCTTGTTGTCGTCATTTTCGGTATAAATGACAACAAGAAGATAACCGAGCATTTTTATGACTTTAAGTAATTCAGCCCTCTCGGTTTCCGATTTGTCGGCATAATATCCGTTAAAAATTCCGAAAAAAATTTCTTCCAGTTTTTCAGGCTCCATTCCGTGGAACGACAGGGCGTTGTCTCTGTCAACCTCAGAAAAACCGACGTATGCGCAAAATAGCGCTGCATGCTCATAAACAGGGCTTCCCGCAGCGATGGAATCCATATCGATTACGGTTATTTCATCATCGTGAATCATAATATTGTTAAAATGAAAGTCGCCGTGTATAAGTCCGTTCGTTTCCGGAATGGAATTAATGATTGCAAGAATGTTGTTCTTTTCCTCTGCCGTGAATAACTCGGTCGTTTTAATATAATTTTTATAATTTTCGGCTGCCTTGTTGAAAATTTCATCATCAGATTCGACTGAGTGAATTTTTTTCATAAGTTCGACAGTCTTTTGATTGTAAATGTTACGGTGCTCCCAATCGGTTTTATAAAAGGTTGATAACGCAGCCGCATTGACAAGTTCAAAAACGGAAGCGTATTTACCGTTGACAATAACTGTGTCGAACGATATATATGTCGGGATTCCGAGGATAAACGCTTTTTTTGCGAGATTTCTTTCTCTCTCGATATCTGCGAGATTGCCGGATTTGAAAAGCTTGACGATGGTGTCATCTGTGATCTTGTATATTTTACCAACAGCTCCTTCTCCGATTTTTGCGGCACCGTCGATAGATATTTCTCTTAAAGTTTTTTTTATCGGAAGCATTTCGGTAAAACCGGTCATTTCAAAAATATCATAAACGTCAGAGGAAGCATTAACGATCTCGGTATCTTTGTTTTCTTTTTTTATTTTAAGAATCAGTCGCAGTCCGGCGCTTGAAATGTATTCCAGATGCTTGATATCTAAGATTATTCTGCTGTATTCCGAGCCGGAAACGGCTTTTTCGTATTCTTCTTCCGCATTCTTGACGGTAGAAGAGTCGATCCTGCCTGAAAAAAAGATTCTCAAAATGTCATTTTCATTTTTGAACATATCGACCTCGATCCATATATTTCTTTTAATTCTCTGATAATTATATCACTAAATAACGGAAATAACAACCTTTTCTTGACAATCATTTTCACTCGTGTTAAAATACCGCAGAATCAGTCGGGAGAATTATTATGAAAAAATCAACATTGCTGTTTATTGTGATTATCATCTGCCTCTGTATGATAACCGCTTGCCGGAAAAAAGATTCGGAATCCGGCAAAGAAGATTTTCATGATTACGGTAAAATATTCTATGTTTCTCCAAACGGAAATGATTTTGCCGACGGAACGAAAGAATCTCCGCTTGCCACAATCGACGGCGCAATAAAAAAATTGCATGAATATAAAGCACAAAACGGTCTGCCGGAAGGCGGAATAAAAATCGAATTTGCTTCTGGCGTTTACAATGTCAGATCAGCCAACATTATTTTACCTGAGGACAGCGGGGAAGAAGGCAAACCGATAGTGTTTGCCGCCGCAGACGGTGCCGAAGTCGTATTCGAGGGCGGTGTTATTCTCAATCCCGCCGATTTCGTTCCGGCAGATGACGACTTTAAATCAAGGCTGCAGACAGAAGAAGCAAAGCAAAACGTTGTAAGCATCGACCTTGAGGTCGCAGGTGCTTATGATCTCGACGACAGCAGGGAATACGATCTCGGCTGTAAAAACGGTGACGGTGCGGTTGAAATTTCTGAATTTCGTCAGACTTTTTATGCAAATAATCGTATGCAGCGGGTTGCAAAGTGGCCTAACGGTGACATGACGGTAAAAATTCACGGAGAACTTGCCGGAAAATTCAATGGAGAATATTCGTCTTTTTATATTCCCGACGAAAAAACAGTATTGTGGAAAGACGAAAAGCAACTGTGCTTTAACGGTAATCCGTATAACAATTTTCGCCAGGTCTTCGATTGGCATCCCATTATAAATTCATCGGAATCAACAATCAGCGTGGCATGGGATTACGGCAATAATGATACGTTTTATGTTTTCAATGCTGCATGTGAGCTCGACGAACCGGGAGAGTATTACTGGGATGTCGAATCAAAAAAACTATATTACTGGCCGGAAAACGGATTCGATACCGCAAAGCTTGCGTTCAGCCAATATATAGGCGGCGATTTCTTTTCGCTGTCGGGAGCTTCATATCTGATTTTTGACGGACTGACGTTTGAAAATTTCAGAACGCGCGCTTTTTTCGGAGAAAACGTCAGAAACATTACAATCAGCAACTGTCGTTTTTACTGTATGGGACCGCAATGTGTCAGATTTTTCGGTGATAATATCGTAATCAGTCATAATGTCTTTGAGGAATCGATGGGCAATACCGTTTTTATTAACGGCGGAAACAGAGATCTGCTTGACGTTTCGAATATATTAATTACGGATAATGTTTTTTTACGTTTCTGCAATTTATATAATGTCGGAAACAGCGGACTTTTTATTCATGGATATGGGTATTATATCGCTCATAATCTATTCGAAGATTCTTTTACGGGAGCAATAGGCGATCATTCTGCAAATTCATTGCTTGAATATAATATTTTCAATAACCTTAATTATCTTGGAAACGATGCCGGCGCAATATATAACGGCGATAAACTGAATTGCCATAGTTTATATCGCTATAATTGTTTTACAAATTGCGGATCAAACGGTATATATCTTGATGACTGTCTTTCCGATATTGTTTGTTACGGTAATATTCTTGCCGATATTAAAGGCAAAGCATTTGCACTTGGCGGCGGACGTTCTGTCACTGTCTTTAACAATGTTCTTGTAAATACAGGAGGAATCGGATTTGACGAACGCGGAGTTGAGTGGTATCCAACTATCACAAGTTACCCCGATGGTGAACTTTGGTCGGGGACAGAGTCAAATGTGATTCTTAATTTTTTAGACAGTTTATGGCGCTATGCAAATCCGTATCTTCTCTCATCTCTCGAAATGAAAACCATCGAAGAACTTAAATTTCTTAAGGGGATTGTTTCCGAACATCTTGATTCTCCGGGGCCGCCGTCATACGCAAACATATATTCTAATATCGGATTTAATTCAGACGGCAGATGTTCGTCAGATGTATCTGATTATGTCTTTAATCGCACTCATTATCTTATATTTAACCGATTTGAAGAAGATACCGCAGAACCTGAACCTAAGGTCGTTCAATCGGTGTATCGGTTCGGCAGCATTCACGATAACATAGAATACACAAGCGGTCAAAACGATATATTCGAGGATTATGAAAGCGGAAATTTCTTTTTGAAAGAAGATTCACGCGTTTACCGCGATATCATCGGATTTGAAAAATGGGATTACAATCTTTTGGGAATTCAGAAATGAGGTAAAAATGGAAAACAACAGAAACAGAATCAATCCTGCAGATAAGGATTTTTACATTTTATACACTGACGGTGAAGTCGATTTTTCCAAGGCTCCAAAGGCGCAGATAGCGATTTATCCATGGGGCAGAGAATATACTCCGAAAGCTTTCGGACAGATTATATTTAAAAAAGACGATGGTTTTTATCTTCGACTTGAATCATTCGAAAAAGATCCGCATTCCCGTCTTACCGAAAAGAACGATTCTGTTTGCACCGACAGTTGTATGGAATTTTTCGCCTCATATGATCCGGAAAATCCGAATAAATATATTAATGTCGAAATGAATTCACTGGGCAATTATCTGTGTCAGTGCTGCGACTGGATAGGGGAGCGCAATATACGTGAGAAGAATTTCGATTTTTCTCCGATTTCTCCCGAGGTTTCCGCGTTCAGAACAAAAGAGAGCTGGGGCGTTTATCTGAGAGTCCCTCTCGGAATGATATACGACGTTTACGGTGATTTAAGAATCGATAAGGGTTCGTATATTCTTCTTAATCTTTATAAGTGCGGAAATTATAAACAGATTGACCATTATGGATGCTGGGGAAACGTTACCACGTCTTATCCGAACTATCATATGCCGCCATGCTTTTATGCGGTTGAAATAAAATGATTTTTTTTGTAATTAATGCCTGCCGTTTTTTCGGCAGGCATTTTTCTGCGATATAAATCAATGGAACAAGATCGATTTTCATCGTCAAACACGTTCAACGCAGAAGAAACGGTCGCCTTCTCCTACGTATACTTCAACCGCATTTGGTTCGGATATGACCTGAAAAGCCACGGTATTTTCATTTTGTTTGATCGGGCAGGAAAATCCGTTAACTTTAACCGAATCATCTTCTACGGAAATATCAATATCGCAGATATTTCTCTTTTCACCTTTTGAAAGAACGAATCTTTCCGTGCATTCTTCTCCGCCTGCGTCAAGCCATTCTTTGCAGGGATTCAAACAAAGAGCATATTCTCCGTTTTCTTTTTTCAGAGTAATTTCCACCGGCGTGGTCATCGAACAGTTAAACGGACGGTTTGCAAAACAGCTTGTGCACCAGCTTACGCGCACGCGGCGTGAGGATGATACCTGATTAAAACTCTGCGCGGCGTAGGCTCTGTCTCCGAAATGGAGAGAACGGATTGTCTGAGAGGGAACAAAGACATTATCTATGAAATCACCGACATAGTATTTGTCGTGGGCACCCATAAGGATCCATTTCGTTCCGTCCTCTGTTTTAAGAGGGAAGATGTCGGGACATTCATTATCGCCGGGAAGAGATATTTCCTGTGTTTTCTCAAAATACTTCAGATCGTTACTTATAAACAGGGCGTAAACGTCATCATGAAGGAACAGCGCAAGACGGTATACTCCGGCTTCGTCATCACGGACGATTTTCGGGTCACGGTTTCCGGGTGCGATCAACGCGAGAATTTCGCCCCATTTTGTAAATGTTTTTCCGCCGTCAACGGAATATGCAAGTCTCTGAGTGAATCCCCGGTTCTCCGAAGCGCGGCTGCATCCTCCTGCTGCCGTATAGAACAGGAGCATGGCTCCTTCCCTGAATCCTGCGTCATTGCGCGTATCTATCCATGCCGAGCCGGAAAAAGCAGGACCGAATTCATCCGGATAAAGAGCTATGGGGCAGTCGGTAAAATGCAGAAGATCTTTGCTTACAGCGTGGCCCCAGTGCATATTTCCCCAGACTGTCCCAACGGGGTTGTATTGATAGAAAAGATGCCAGTTCTCTCCGTCAAAAACACATCCGTTAGGGTCGTTGTTCCAACCTCGGGGGACCGTAAAGTGCGCTTTCGGTCTTCCTTCTGAATGAGGCAGCGGCATCTCATCAGTGATTTCATATGGGCAATCCGTTTCCATACGCAGATTTATATACGGAGTAATGTCAAGATACATTGCTTCTCCGTCCGGCGCATAATGAATGTTCAGATCGTATTTTATTGTTTTGCCGTCATAAAAAACGATTTGTTTTTCCGGTGCGTCTCCCGACACGGTGACTTTCAGATATTTCTTCATGTCTGTTTCCTCTCAATTTTTCGTCTTTTTTCTTTCGGCGTCCGGTTTGTAAATTTTTATAATGTAATATATCCATTCTTTTGTTCAGCCGCAAATTTCTATTTGTCTATCTGTTACCGTGTCAAACCGTGCCCGTGGTTTCCCCGACAACCTGGGATTTGTCATATAGGTTTATTCCTTATAAAGTGTACGCCACACAAATACTGTTTTGCCCTTTCATAGTTTCAAAGCCTACGGATTCATATAATTGGATTTCTTCAACGTTGTCAACGTCAACCAATACCATCATAGGTTTGTAGTTATTATACTTTAATGCGCTTTCGAGCAAAGCCTTTTCATAACCCATTCTTTTGTTTTCGGGTTTAATGTACAGGTCATACGGTTCATTCATATCGAAGCAATGCGTTACGTCAATATAACCGACGATTTTCCCTTGCTCAATCGCCAAAAGAACTCGAAAAGTGTCCGGAGCGCTTAAAACCTTCTCTGCCGTCCAATACCTATCTGTGCTATGAATAGAACAATATTCCTCTTCCCATTTTGGCGAGTATTCTTCAATACATTCTTTGTCGGCAAATATCCCTTTGCCATTGTGAATCATCCTTTGCTGCTCTGTATAAAAATTGGCTTTCTTTTCATTCAAAACACTTCGGATTATCTCATTTTGGGGATTGATTACAAAGTCTGCCTGATATCCGTTATAGTTTTCTTCCATAAAATCAAGCATTTCGTACATAGCCCGTTTCGTTTGCACAAAGCCGATTATCATTTCAGCATAGCGTTCTTCTTCAATAATCGACCAAACGAAAATCCCTGTAACATTATCTTTCTGTTTAGATGCAAAAACCATCTGATTATTCTCTTTGAATGCATCATACAGATTCCCGTTATCATATATAAAATGCGGATCAGTCAATTTACAATCATTCGAGATAAGTGATATAAAATTTTCATATCCATCTAACGAATCAATATTGATAATCACGTTTCTTGACCTCCGCAAATTCTGATTTGGTTTATTCTTTGGATTTCTTATATTATACCATAAATCGGCCCTTGCTTCAATTGCTTTGGAAATTGTTTACGCGAAAACTCTTCATAAAATAAAACGATTTGCGTTGCAAAATCAAGAGATTTATCAAGCAAAGGACTACTCATTTAGTCACCTCTAAACATATTGTATCATAAATCGTATTTTAATTCAATGCTTTGCGGAGCAAAGCTAATTTTCACTTTTCTCTTTTATTTTTCCTCTGGAAACGACAAGTTTCTTTTTAGAGAAGAGAGAAGAACGAAAAGAGAAAAGAGGAAAGTTGTATAGTAAAAGTGGACACAACGAAGAGTTAAAGGTATAATAGACTCAAAGGAGTGTCGAGAATGAAAAGAAGGTACAGCAAAGAATTCAAAGTCAAAGCATGTGAGCTGGTAGTGAAAGACGGATTAAAGCAC
>JAZQQT010000069.1:0-3194 GCA_045629205.1 Eubacteriales bacterium | reverse complement strand
CGAATCCCTTTCTCTCCGCCAAAAAACAGGAAGGTGCATCAAGCATCTTCTTGCTTTTTATAATATAAAAAATGGATTCGAAATTCGTTTTTTTCTTTATAATGTCTGTGTGAAGAACCGGTAATTTTTTTATACAGTGCATTGATTAAAACAAAGTTGATTTATGCATGAAAATATGATAGAATATAAATAATATATCATTCGATTTGCTGATTGTTTTATTATGTTATAAGGTGGTAATATGCGAAAAATTGTTTTATTGATTTATATTTTGTTTTTATCATTGTTTATTTTTTCTTCTTGTTCTGCGCCGGATGGATATGTTTATGCCTTCAGCTGCGATGATTTGTCGGATTTTCTTTCCGACGCATCGAACGAGGGTAAAACGCTGCAATTAAAAACGGACATTTCTTCAGACGAAAGTTTCTCTATCGGCTTTCCGTTTACGCTGAAAACGGACGGATATAGATTAAATGTAAAGGAACTGATATTTACTTCCGAAATTGCGGGAACGATGTCCATTCACAACGGGGAAGACGAAATCAATTGCGATATAACGTGCGTCACGCCCGAATGGGATTATAAGATTGATGTTTTGTTTTCCTCTTTTCTGGAAGAAGAATATTGCCGTGTAAACGCAAGAAGCGTAAATGACAATACTATCGACAAAACATCGGTTTATATCGGAAATATCGATGATTGGAATCTGCATTTCGCATCGGGAAACGAAAAATTTTCCGTCATAACTTTCGGAAGTCTTGTTGTTCCGGAATATACTTTTGATTATCCTCTTACAATTAACTCGAATGGGAATACGACATTCGACGGCGGTTTGTCTGTCGTAACGGATGAAAAGGGAAGTGTTATCATAAATGCGCCCCGTGAAGCAATAAAGTATTTATATTGTCCCGACTGCGATGTCTTGTTCACTCAGGATGCCTACGATTACGATTATGCCGAAAACCACTTTGCCTTTGCTTCATATAACGGAGTTTCTCGCCCTGAATGGCTTTACTTCGGAGGAACAACGCCTGAAAATATCACGTTAGACGGCATTAACGGAGTTATTGACGGTAACTGTCTTATTTTATATACATCTTTTCTCGATAAACTGACTGTATCTTCCGAACTGCTCGAAGTAACGGGAGAAAACATCGCTGAGAGCACAATCGCGGATAAAAACGGAGATTATTATCTGGTTGTTACCGACAATGAAGGAAAAAAACGCAGCTATAAGATTTTGATTGTAAAACAAAACAACAACCTTCCGGTTATATATATAGATATCGAGGACGGAAAGAGTGTTGTTTCACAGGATGAGTATCTCGGTTGTCTTGTCACGGTTGATTACAACGGCTTTGAAGAATGTGAAAGTTTTGCAGTTATAGATTCTCTTCCTGCAGGGATCAAAGGAAGGGGATATTCCAGTTGGATGCTTCCAAAAAAGCCTTATAAATTAAAGTTTGAGACTAAAACTTCATTGTTCGGGCTCACGAAAGCAAAAAAGTGGGTGCTGCAGGCAAATCATATCGACAGAACTCTTTTCCGCAACACTTTGGCGATGCGTCTCGGTGCCGTCCTTGACAATATGGTTTTTATTCCTCATTCATATCCGGTTGATTTGTTTGTAAACGGCGAATATGTAGGTGTATATACTCTGACAGAACAGATTGAGGTCAACAAAGGCAGAATTGAGGGAGAGGAGGACTCGACCGAAATTGATACAGACTACCTTATGGAAATGGGTGAAGAGGGCGTAAAGACTTCCTTCGGCACCAATGTTTTTCATTCGACAATCGAAAAATTTATGGAAATCAAAAATCCTGACTCCGATGTGCTTACCAAAGAACAGCTCGAATTTGTCAGAGATTATTTTAATAAGGCTGATGAAACTGTCAAAAAAGGCAAAGGCTACGAGGAATATATAGATATAGATTCGCTTATCGACTGGTTCATCCTCGACGAGTTGAGTTACAACGTCGACTGCACATTCAGACGCAGTGTTTACTATCTCAAACAAAAAAACGGCAAGATATTTTTTGCGTCTCCGTGGGATTTTGACTATGCTTTCGGAAATTTCAGGCTCGATGACGATTCCTATCAGGGGTGGATATGTCTCGGCAATTCAAAAACCAATGGTGATAACCCGTTGATCAAGACAAACTGGATGACGTATCTTCTCAAAAACAACGGATTCAAACAAAAACTCAAGGCTCGCTGGGATGAGGTCGGCGAAAAACTATACAAGACGGCAATAGAGACGATAGATTCCCTTTCGGCAACTATTGCACCTTCTGCGGAAATTAACTTTACCGTCTGGAATGGTATGTTCGGTAATATTGTTCAGTATGAATCCGAAAAAAACGGGTCGTTAATGACGTATGAAGAGCAGATCGATTATCTAAGATGGTTTATCGAAACAAGATATAACTGGATAAACAGTGAAATAGCAAAGTATTGATGTGATTCAACCGATTTGATATTATTTGATTATATCATTTACTATAACAGAAAGAAGAAAATGAAATGCTTTATTACCTCGACAGCGGCAGAACAGACCTGGTTGCGGCTGCGCTTAAAAAATATCCTATTGATTCCGCACTGCGTCGCAGATAGAACGATGCATCGCGGGCGGTGTCGGTGCTGTTACCGTTACTGCGGATATGCTATGTATTCTTTCCTCACATCCCGGCACGGATAAGGAACTTTCCGCATTTCGCCAGAATTGGAATATGCGGTTCGGGAAAAATATTTCCGAATTGCTTTGATAAAACAGTATTCTTTTATGCGGTAGATTTATATGGATTTTATATTTATAAGATCGATATGGATTTTACGGAAAAAAATGATTGAAGCAAATCGCTTGAAAATATCTCTCTTTAATTGTTGTTTTAAGTGCTTGACATGATTTTTTTTATATGATATAATTTAAAAAGAAATGGGGCGTTAGCGCAGCTGGGAGCGCACAACACTGGCAGTGTTGGGGTCACGGGTTCGAATCCCGTACGCCCCACCACGAAAAAAGCAGACACTTTACGTGTCTGTTTTTTCGCTTGTAGTGCGCCCAGCGGGCGCATGTTTCAAGGGGTGAAAGTCCCCAATCCGCCCGACAGCGGGAAGGATATAGCCAAGAGCAAGGGTGTCCCGGGTAATCGGGAATCTGAAGGAAGCTGGAGGCAAATCACTGGCCTGAC
>JAZQQT010000068.1:0-2023 GCA_045629205.1 Eubacteriales bacterium | reverse complement strand
TTCTTAATAGTTAATATATTATCTTCATTAAAGCATATAAAAGGATCTATTTTTATTTCTATTGCATTATTTTCTTTTGCATATTTTTTCAATTCACTTACAAAAGATGATAATAAATCATAATTTTTATAATCTATTACAAATCCTCTCGGTATATAAAACAAATACTTCTTTAAAAACAACTTTCTTTTTAATATTAAAGCAGAACAAACTAATTTTTTATTTTCATACATACCGACCAAATCACTCTTCCAAGAGCTTTTAATATTGGCCCATGGTGATGTTTGCATAAAATTAGTTGAATCAAAGTTTTTTACAAACAAATCGAATTCATCTTTATTGATATTGCTTTTAAATATATATTTCATATGTGTTATGCTCCTTTTGGGAATTAAAATAACAGCAGATAATATGAGAGGAAAAACTAAATGAATAAAAAAACTACTGTAAAAAAAGAATCCAATGAATTATCAATGGTAATAGCAGGTGATTGCTTGATACATAGATTTGTTTATACTGATGCGTCTAATAATGACGGTACTTATTCATTTTCAAAAATGTTTACCGAAATAGAACCGTTAATTAAAAACCACGATTTGGCTTATTATAATCAGGAAAGTATAATCGGAGGTAAGGCTTTAGGATTATCGGCTTATCCGCAATTTAATTCACCGGAAGAAATAGGAGATGATATGATCGATTTAGGATTTAATATGGTAAGTCTTGCAAATAATCATACAATGGATAAAGGTGAAATCGGCGTTAAAAATTCCGTTAATTATTGGAAAGCCAAACAGGGCGTTTATTGGACAGGCTCGGCTTTATCGGAAGAAGAAAGAAAAAATAATATAAGAATAGAAAGTAAAAACGGAATCAAATATGCAATGCTGTCATATACAACGGTTACAAATGAACTTTATCCGCCGTTTGGTAAAGAATATTTAACCAATATATATTCGGAAGAAAAAGTACTGCAGGATTTGGAATCGGTAAAAGGTAAAGCCGATTTAATAATTGTTGCAATGCACTGGGGAGAAGAATATACTACATCTCCAAGCACGGAACAAAAAACAATAGCAAGGTTTTTATCTGATAACGGAGTCAATTTAATAATAGGAAATCACGTTCATTCAATTCAACCTATTGAAATGATAGGAGATACTTTGGTTTTTTATGCATTGGGTAATTATATATCATCTCAGAGCACAACAGACAGATTAACAAGCGCTTTGGTTTCTTTAAATATCAGGAAAGAAAATAATAAGATCAGTTTTAATAACATAAAAGCAACTTTAATATATACTTATTTCAGAGACGGTAAAAATTTTAAAATTTATCCGTATAAAATGCTGAATAATAGTTTACTTAATAACTACAATGTTTTTTATGACAAGTATCGGGAAGTTTTAACAGAAAATATTGATATTACGGTGGAATAATGAAAAAAATTTATCTGACTTTTGACGACGGTCCGTCCGAAACAACCAAAACACTGCTGGACATATTAAAAAGAAATAATGTATGCGCCAGTTTTTTTGTTTCTAATGAATATAATCACTTGCATCTTTTGCCGGATATAGCCGAGAACGGCAACATAGTATGTCTGCACTCCTATTGCCATAATTATAGACAGCTGTATTCTGACCAAGATTACTTCTTTAAGGACTTAGAAAAGATTCGCAATTTGGTCATGATGAAAACCGGACAGGATACAATGATCTATCGCTTTCCCGGCGGCACTGATAACTATCCGCTTGTCCGATACGGAGGGTTTCAGGTGTATGAGCTTATTCGAAAGCTGAACAACGCCGGGTTCAAGGTGCTTGACTGGGATTGCGAAAATAAAAACGGCATGCTCACAACACTTTCAGCCGATCAGTATTTTGAAAATGCTATGCGAAGCATCGAAGATCGGGACAATATAATATTTTTATCGCACATGCGACCGATTGATCAACAGAGTATACAATCTCTTGTCAAACTGATTCCTGTTCTTAAAGACCGTGATTATCAATTTGATACC
>JAZQQT010000067.1:0-7127 GCA_045629205.1 Eubacteriales bacterium | reverse complement strand
CAGAACGAGAATCATCATTATTGCCGGTGTTTTTTTCATAGTGTCCTCCGGATAGATATGATAAAAACATTATATACCTTTTTTGAACTTTTGTCAAAAGAAAAGCGACCGAAAAACGGCCGCTTGATTACTGTTTATTATTTGAACGGATTTACGGCGGCTCTCGGTCCGAAAACTGACATATCGATATTTTCAAAGCCGATAAGATCGCGGAACACGCGGGAATCTTTCTTTAAAGAATAATCGCCGTTTGCGTAATCGGTAAAACCGGGATCAACGTCGGTATAACACGCATTATCCATATACGGTGAAAGCGCAAAATAATAATCACTTGTTCGGATGATTCCGTCTTTTGTGTAGTTTTCTTTGGTATCGCAGTCAAAAGGCTTAAAATCGGAGTTTGAATCGATGAATCTGACGTTGTTCTGTACGATATTGTAAGCTGCTGCGAGCGGCAGATCAATACAGTTCGGATTTATTTTCTGATCGGCAACTTCGACGAAAAGTGCAGTTCGAGGAGAAGAAAATCGCCATATCCGATTAAGATAATCATAACGCCGAATATCGTCTTTAAGCCAAGTATTGTCATAAGCGTTAGACATGTCAGTAACGCCCCAGTATGAAATATTGATTGGTTCTCCGACGTTGATGCAGAGATTGTTCTGGTATGTCATATGACCGCCTGCTCCGCACATGCAGCATCCTCTGACATCGGCGAAAACGTTGCCGTAACAGAGGGAGTATTTACCCCAGAAATCAAAAAACATCCCGGACCCGGCGCCCGGTCTTGAAAGTCCGAGTATCGGATTGAGAATATCACCTATCCGATGGACATAGTTATACCGGAAGACGTTTCCAGCCCAGATGAACCTTCCCCAAGTATAAATTGCGCCGCCGTCTCCGACTTCGAGGCAGCAGTCGTGAACGTTGTTATATGCTATGTCGCACTGACCGGCACATATTGATATTGCACAATGGGCACAATTGTATATTTCATTGTGCGAAACCTCGGCTCCGTGGCCCTTTATTCCGACGGCAGGGTTATATATAGTGTAAATCTGGGAGAAATCGTAAATGATATTGTCCGATACAATTGTTTTCCCCATAGTCTGGGTTGCGGTATCTCCGGTTGTTATAATGACGCCGCCGGCTGCAAGGTCATGAATGAGACATCCTGTAACGGTGTTGTAGTCCCCTTGGATTATTATTGCAGCGGTGCCGTCTATACCTGAGAGATGACATTTGTTTATTGAAATGTGATCTCCCTCGCCGTTTATGAAACTGTTGCGGAACGATACGGCAGAAAGGTTTTCTAAAGAAATATACGAACATTCGTCAAGTGTAAACGGAACCTCTGAAAGCTGTGAAAACGATATTCCGGCCGTTTCGAATTCGTCTGTCGGCCAGTAATAAAGGAAATTTGTCTTTGTGTCCCAGTAATATTCTCCGGGAGAATCAAGTTCGCATGGAATATTATAAACGTAATACAGACAGTCAGAAGTAATACCGAAATCCGATTTGATAACAGGAAACATAAGCGCCGGTTTATCTTCCGCTACGTCGATATCGGATATACATGTGTTTGCCCATTCAAAAATGGGGAGCCCGTAAAATTCTATTTTGTCAACCGAACGCCAGAGTTCTGCTTGTTTTTCGGATATATAAATTAAAACATATCCTTCTTTAGAATCTTTTTCTTCGACTTCTCTGTCGATTTCCGGATTACAGTAGGGTTCGTTGGGCCAGCGTGCAAGAGACTGACGTTTACCGTTTACAAACAGTTCCTGTCGATAATAATCGGCTTCTGCAGAAAAGTTCGGGTCAATGTCGGTGCTTTTTTTATTGTAATATTCTTTTGCAGAATCAAGATCATAGCATCCGGCTTTTGCAAGATTGATCATTACGACGTTCTGTTTTGCTTCTTCGGTTTGAAGAAGTGCTTTGAAATCTTCGTCTGCGGGCATGAAATCTGCGGGATTGAGGGAAATTCCGCCGTTAAAAAGGACTTTCGCATCGTTTGCTCCGGCAAAGACTATCGGTTTGTCTTCTGTACCGCTGTCTTCGGCGGTTAAGGTTATGCCTTCCGTTATGTTATACGTTCCTGCGGCGAATTCGATTTTGATTCCGCCTTCGGGAAGTCCGTTTTGCGAACGGTAGTCGCGCATTGCTTTGACGGCTCCGACAAGAGACGCAACGGGTGAACCTTTTTCACCGTTGTTTTCGTCGTTTCCGTTTGGAGAAACGTATATGATTTTGCCGTAATTATGTTCGTCTTCAATCGGTTCGCTCGGCTTGTCTGCGCACGCGGTAAGCAATGAGAAAGTCAATGCGAGAATGAGCATTATTGCAAACTGTTTTTTCATGGCATCCTCCGGAAAATATTATAAAAACATTATATACCTTTTTTTATTTTTTGTCAAAAAAAGCGACCGAAAAACGGTCGCTTAAAAAAAATTATTTGAACGGGTTTTCGGAAGCTCTGGGGCCGGCAACGGAAACATCAAGCGGTTCAAAGCCGATAAGGTCTCTGAATACACGGGAGTCTTCTCTTAATGTATAATCACCGTTTGCGTAATCGGTAAAACCGGGATCAACGTCGGTATAACACGCATTATCCATATACGGTGAAAGCGTGAAATAATAATCACTTGTTCGGATGATTCCGCCTTTGGTGTAGTCTACTTCGTTATCGCAGTCAAAAGGCTTAAATTCAGAGCCGGAATCGATGAATCTGACGTTGTTCTGAACGATATTGTAAGCTGCGGCGAGCGGTAAATCCATGCAGTTGATATTTCTTTTCTGATCGTTTACTTCAATGAAAATGGCTGTCCTCGGAGAAGAATATCTCCAAATCGGATTAAGATAATCATAAAGACGTATGTCATCTGCAATCCACGTATTATCATAAGCACCGGGCATTTCTGTAACGCCCCAGTAAGAAATGTTAATCGGCTCGCCGACGTTGATGCAGAGATTGTTCCGGTATGTCATGTGTCCGGATGCTCCGCACATGCAGCATCCTCTGACATCGACGAAAATATTGCCGTAACAGGTTGAGAATCTTCCCCAATAATCAAAGAACATACCGGCTCCGGCTCCCGGCCTTGAAAGTCCGAACATCGGGTTGAGAATATCGCCTATCTGATGGAGATAGTTATACTTAAAGACATTGCCTGCCCATGTGAATCTTCCCCACGTGTAAATCGCGCCGCCGTCTCCGACCTCGAGGCAGCAATCGTGAACGTCGTTGTATGCTATGTCGCATTGACCTGCGCATATTTCTATCGCATAATGCGCGCAGTTGTATATTTCGTTGTGAGAAACTTCTGCTCCGTGTCCTTTTATGCCGACAGCAGGGTTACATATGGTGTAAATCTGTGAAAAATCATAAATGATATTGTCCGACACAACGGTTTTTCCCATAGTCTGGGTTGCTGTATCTCCGGTTGTCATGATAATGCCGGCTGCGGCAAGGTCGTGAATAAGACATCCCTTAACAGTGTTGTAATCTCCTCTGACCGCCATGGCCGTGCTGCCGTCTATTCCGGAGAGATGACATTCGTTTACGGATATGTGGTCACCGTCACCGTTTATGAACCTGTTGCGGAATGATACCGCCGAAAGGTTTTCAAAAGAAATATACGAGCATCCGTCAAGTGTAAACGGAACCCCTGCAAACTGGGAAAACGATATTCCGGCTGTTTCGAATCCTTCTGTCGGCCAGTAATAAAGAAAATTTGTCTTTGTGTCCCAGTAATATTCGCCGGGAGAATCAAGTTCGTATGGAATATTGTAAACGTAATACAGACAGTCGGAGGTAATACCGTAATCCGATTTGAAAACGGGAAACATAAGTGCCGACTCTTCTTCCGATACATCGATATCGGGTAAACACGTGTTTGCCCATTCGAAAACGGGAAGTCCGTAAAACTCTATTTTGTCAACTGAACGCCAGAGGTCTGCCTGTTTCTCAGGTATATAGATTAAAACGTATCCGTCTTTTGAGTCGTATTCTCCGACTTCTCTGTCGATTTCCGGATTGCAATAGGTTTCGTTGGGCCAGCGTGCCAAAGACTGACGTTTACCGTTTACAAAAAGTTCCTGTCTGTAGTAATCGGATTCGGCAGATGTATTCGGATTGAATTCGGTGCTTTTTTTACGCAGGTATTCCTTTGTTGAATCAAGATCGTAGCATCCCGCTTTTGCAAGGTCAAGCATAACGACGTTCTGTTTTGCTTCTTCGGTTTGAAGCAGGGATTTAAAACCGTCGTCCGCAGGAAGAAAATCAGACGGCTTAATGGTTATGCCGCCGTCAAAGAGGACCTCGGCTCCTTTTGCACCTGTGAACACGACGGGTTTGTCTTCTTCACCGCTGTCTTCGGCTGTTAACGTGATTCCTTCGGTAACATTATACGTTCCTTCGGCGAATTCTATCTTTATGCCGCCATCGGGGAGTCCGTTTTGCGAACGGTAGCCGCGCATTGCTTTGACGGCGCCGACTAGAGACGCAACGGGTGAACCTTTTTCACCGTTGTTTTCGTCGTTTCCGTCGGGCGAAACGTATATTATTTTGCCGTATTCATGTTCTTCTTCAACAGGTTCCTGCGGCTTATTGCATGCCGAAAATAATGTGATTATAACGGCAAAAATAAGCAGTAAAGACAGCGATTTTTTCATTATCATTCTCCGTATTGTGATTTCGGATTATTGTATCATATATCGGCATTTTTGTCAAAAGAAAAGCGACCGAAAAACGGTCGCTTAAAAAAAATTATTTGAACGGGTTTTCGGAAGCTCTGGGACCGGCAACGGAAACATCAAGCGGTTCAAAACCTATGAGATCCCGGAATACTCTTGAATCTTCTTTTAATCTATAATCGCCGTTTGTGTAATCGGTAAAACCGGGGTCAACGTCGGTATAACACGCATTATCCATATACGGTGAAAGCGCAAAATAATAATCACTTGTTCGAATGATTCCGTCTTTTGTGTAGATTTCTTTGTTGTCACAATCAAATGATTTGACATTGGCTGACGTGTCAATATATCTTACATTGTTTCGAACAATATTGTATGCGGCAGCAAGAGGAAGGTCTTTACAGTTCGGAGTTATTGCTTGGTTCGCAACTTCCACAAACAGAGCGGTTCTGGGAGAAGAATATCTCCAAATTTGATTAAGATAATCATAAAGGCGTATATCGTCTTCAATCCATGTATCATCATAAATATCAGGTTTTTCGGTAACACCCCAATATGAAATGTTGATAGGTTCTCCCACGTTGATGCACAGATTGTTTTCGTATGTCATGTGTCCGGAAGCTCCGCACATGCAGCATCCTTTTACATCAACGAAAACGTTACCGTAACAGACAGAAAATCTGCCCCAAAAATCGAAGAACATTCCGGCACCCAAACCGCAGCGCTCAATTCCCAATGCCGTGTTGATTATATCCCCGACTTGATGAATGTAATTGTATCGGAAAACATTTCCTGCCCATGTAAATTTTCCCCAAGTATAGATTGCGCCGCCGTCTCCGGCCGCAAGGCAGACATCATGAATATCATTGTATTCTACATCACACTGAGCCGCGCATATTTCTATGGCTGAATGATGAGTGTTATAAAATTCGTTGTGTGATATTTTTGCGCCGATTCCGTTTATTTCCGCTGCCGGTCTGTATACTGTAAATATCTGCGCCCAATCATGAAAAATATTATCGGTAATCAATGTCTGACCGGAAGTTTGTGTTGTAATATCTCC
Source organism: Eubacteriales bacterium (assembly GCA_045629205.1). GTDB lineage: Bacteria > Bacillota > Clostridia > Oscillospirales > UBA644 > JAZQLP01. The sequence goes on along the minus strand of JAZQQT010000067.1, from coordinate 1,366 downwards.
GGTTGAAATTACGATTCCTCCTGCGGCGAGGTCGTGTATGAGACATCCTTTTACGGTATTATAATTTCCTTTAAGATACATAACCGCAGAACCACCCATGTCAAAGATGTTGCAGTTGCTTATCGTTATATGATCTCCGAATCCGTATAAAAAACCGCCGCGGAAATACCCTGCCGAAAGATTAGCAAAAGTAAGGTTTGTGCAATTGAAAAAATTGATTGGTGTTTCAGTGAATTGCGAAAAGAATATTTCTTCTTTATTTATATCTTCTTCCGGCCAGTAATAAAGAATGTTTGCGGTTGTATCCCAATAATATTCTCCGGGAGAGTCGAGTTCCTGAGGAATGTTGAAAACATAGTACATACAGTCTTTTGTCAGTCCGTTATCTGCGGGAAACAAAAGAGCGGAAGAATCTTTGTCTACGTTGATGGCGGGAAGATAACAAAGTGACCATTCATATTTCGGCATTCCGTAAAATCTGATAGCATTATTTTTGCGCCATATTGTTGCCTTTTCATCCGATATCAGTATTTTTGTATACTCTGTGCCGTTATCGCCCGTTGTGGCGGTCGTGTCAATTTCCGGATGACAATAAGGTTCATTAGGCCAGCGCGCGACAGTTTTGCGTTTACCGTTTACAAACAGTTCCTGACGGAATGCCGTAAAATTCATTGATGTCAGTATGTCGTCACCTGAAGCCAGGTTTCCCAGGTCTTTTGTATCGTTAAGATCGTAGCATCCTGCTTTTGCAAGGTCAATCATGACGACGTTCTGTTTTGCTTCTTCGGTTTGAAGAAGTGCTTTGAAATTTTCGTCTGCGGGCATGAAATCTGCGGGATTGAGGGAAATTCCGCCGTTAAAAAGGACTTTCGCATCGTTTGCTCCCGCAAAAACAACGGGCGAATCTTCGGTGCCGCTGTCTTCCGCCGTCAAGGTTATTCCCTCGGTGACGTTATATGTTCCTGTTGCGAATTCGATTTTGATTCCGCCTTCGGGAAGTCCGTTTTGCGAACGGTAGTCGCGCATTGCTTTGACGGCGCCGGTAAGAGAGGCAACGGGAGTGTCTTTTTCTCCGCTGTTTTCGTCGTTTCCGTTTGGAGAAACGTATATGATTTTGCCGTAATTATGTTCGTCTTCAATCGGTTCGCTCGGTTTGTCTGCGCAGGCGGTAATGAGCGAGAAAATCAGAACGAGAATCATCATTATTGCCGGTGTTTTTTTCATGGTGTCCTCCGGATAGATATGATAAAAACATTATATACCTTTTTTGAACTTTTGTCAAAAGAAAAGCGACCGAAAAACGGTCGCTTGATTACTGTTTTATTATTATTTGAACGGGTTTTCGGAAGCTCTGACGCCGACGGTT
>JAZQQT010000066.1:0-10109 GCA_045629205.1 Eubacteriales bacterium | reverse complement strand
GGAACCCCGACCGGCGTGTTCCGGCTGTTCGGCAATTTTGAATGTATTGCAATTGTAGAAAATTTTGAGGATTGCTATCATAATTTGCTTTCAAATTGCAATATCGAAACCGTAATTGATTACGGCGTATACAAAGTAGATCCCGCAAATACATCCTTTTGGTTTCATATAAATCAATGTAGCAAGAACAATATTTCCGATAGCTGATATTCGGTAAAAAACACAGATTATTTATGGGGCAGTATTAAAAGTAGCGAAATCGCCTTTTAATACTGCCCCTTTCCGAGCATTTCGTCAATGGAAACACCCAGTATTTCCGATAAGTCCGTCAACAGAAAAATGTCAGGATAACACAGCTCTCTTTCCCATTTGGAAACAGCCATGGTGCTGACTCCTAGAAGCTTTGAAAATGCCTTCTGTGACAACCCGTGCTTTTTCCGATAGTCAAGTATCAGTTCAGCAATGCAAATTTTTTTCTTCATTTGATTCTTCTGTAGCTTTCTCTGTCACGGCTCATCATTTTGAATGCGATCATTTCCCGGCGAATGGTGCAGAAGTCATCGTGATAGCGTAAAATAATTTCGTTGACTTCCTTTTCGCTGTATGTACGATCGATATCAAACTCGTTTGCAATCTCGGCAAGAACGATTTCCCGCTTTTTTTGCTGTGACGGTATCTTTGTCAGTCTGCCGTATTTGAAAAAGCTCGAAATGACCGATTTTTTGTATTTTTCTTCTCTGTCCGAATCGGATTCGTCCCTTTGAATCAGCTCGTATAAGGGCTTTTCAAAGATTTCCCGATTAGTGGAATATATAATATAAAATTGAGAACGGGAACTGTTCACAACGCCTGCATCCTCTAACTTTTTCAGATGATAGCAAACAGTGGCAGGTGTCAGCGATAATTCACAAGCTATTTTTTCCACATAGGAATCCTCTCTTAAAAGAATGTTCAGAATTTCAAGTCGGGATTCATCGGAGAGGAGCTTTAACAATTCAATATTGCGTCTCATTTTGTTATATCCCCCTTGTCTGCCAAGCATTTTGCAAACATTCCTTTGCAAAATGCAATCCATTTATGCGCTCATTAAGCTCGGTTTTTTCCCAATCCGAAGCACCGGAAAGCTTTGCTTCATATTTTGCAAGCTCCGTGTCGGCACACTCTGTCATAGCGTAATAGAGACTGAAATCGGGCTTTTCAAGCTCGGGAATCGAATCATACAGCATAAGATTTCCCGGTTTTTTCGTGAAAAACAAATCATCTATTACCGGAAACAGATAATGCGAGCCGGATAGATTTCTTGACTTTCTTCCTCGGTTGTTATTGTAAAGCGTGGAATGTATCAATGATATCACCGCATAGCGGTATTTCGCACACTTGTATTCTGCAATATTTTCTTTTTTACGGACGGAGTCTTTGTCAAGAACGGCGGTAAACTCACAAAGCCGTTTACACTCTTTGTCAAGCAGCGAGGCGGCAGAAATATAAAAAACGGAATCACCAATTATTACGCCGTTCGATATCCTAATATTTTCGTTCATATTGTGTCTCCTTTAATTAAATTATTGCAAAGCTTTGCACTAATTGATATTATACTCGTCTAATCACTTATGTCAATAGAGTTTTGATATTTATCTAATCAGATAAACTAACGGTTTAATTATATGAGTTGCTCTGAAATTTTCGTTACGAAAAATGTGCCAAGAAATGTCTCGACTTTTCGTTAATAAAATATTTTCAATCAAATAAGCTATTTTTTTTGATTTCGGTCATTTTTTCCACCATATAGAAGACAGCAAAAAGAAAAGGCGTTCCGTTTTTTCCGAAACGCCGAAAAGTATTCGTTAATAGCTTTTCAAAATGTCATGATGACCGATATCCACAAGGGCGACAAGCTGTTCACCCTCGTAAAACCAAATTACCCGAATATCCATATTGACACTGAATTCAAACAAATCGGGCGTACCTTGTATCCGTTTGACAAGCAAAGACGGGTGCATCGGATTCTCCGAAAAAATAGCAAGCTTGTTTTTGAATTGCTTTTTCTCAATGTCGGTCAGATTTTTATAATGCTTTGAAATCGGTCGGTAAATGTGATCTGTAACATCAGTTCTCCTCAAGCTTATCAAAAAGCGAATCAATGTTGTCAAATACCGGCTGCTTGCCCGCTTTGATGCTTTCTTTGAGTTGTGCGATCTCGCCGTGCAGTTCATCAACATATTTCTTCGGGTAAACGGTCACCGGCATCATACAGATCATACCGTCTTTTTCGTAAACATCGAGCTTGTCGCCTTCGACAAGACCGAGCTACAGAACGATTTCTTTCGGCAATGTGATTTGGTGCGAAATTCTGCTATGCTCATGCCACAAGGGAAGCAAAGCGTACTACCGCAAGATTACTGGACAAAGTAGTCGGTGGGTAAAAAACTTTCCCTTGTAATTGCTCATAAGGGCAAAAACAAGGGAAAATACATAAATAACGAAAACATAAATGGCGAAAAGCCCGATAAATACAGTGATTATTGAGGATTAGATAGACAAATTCTGATTTGTCGACGAAACGCATTACCTTTTGGGCAATAAATAGGTATAACCGTCAACTAACACATAGCCATCATGCCATTCAATAGTATAATCGTCATAAAACCATTCAACATGTTTATTCTCTTCATTTGTTAATCTGCAAATGAAAAACGGATTTACACGGTAATATAAATCACCACTGCTTACAACTAAAAATTGATAACTGCAAATAATTATTTCATTCTTACCGTTTGGTGAGCTTTCATAGTAGAATTTCCTTTCGACTGTAAATTTTAACAATGAAAAAACAGTCGACAGCAAAGAAACTACGATAACTGCAACAAGCAGAACCAAAAATATTCTTTTTGCTTTTTTCTTAATACAGAAAATCAAAATAGTGCAGGCTTCACCCAACACACCAATCCATAAAATGAAAAATGGCGATATACGGTATATGCAAAAGATTTCATTTGCAAAAAAGATATAGTCCGTTGCCTTATCAATTATGATAACCGTTAGTCCCAATAGAATTACAAGTGTGAACATTGAAAGAACAATGGAGAAAAATGTCTTTGCGAATTTCGACATCGTTTACCTCCGCAAATTTTGATTTGTCAATATCTCTTATATCTGATTTTACTGTACAAAACCAAAAAACATCCTTATCTACCCGTAGCATTCATAACGAGTGGTTATTTTTATGCCTTACAGAATTATCGGAGTGTTTTTCCTTTGAATAATTGCGCGCCTTCGTAATGATTCCATTCGGGGCTGAGTTTAATTTCTATGGAATCGGAATCCGGTTTTATGATCATATGGATATCCTGAGGTGTGATTCTGAATCTTAGATGCATATCGATACATCCGTCTTCGTTTATCATGTAAGATGCTGAAATAACGATTCTTTCCGGTGTTTTGGCTGACATAAGTCCTGTCAGTTTCGGCTGGAACATCTTTGCGCAAAAGTCACTTTCTTCGTAATGTCCGTTGCCGGCGGATATCGTATATTGATTGACACCGTCCGATAAATGCAGTCCGATTGCATCTTTCATGTTGTCATATGTAAGATATGCGCCTGTCCAACCGACGGCGTTTTCGTCAATATTATAATATATATTTTCAAATCCCGTTGTTTTTCTGTCAGATTTGAGAACAGGGAAGGCGGGAATGTAAAATTCATGAGTGTCATCCGCATCGAACATGTGTTCCGCAAATTCAAGCAAAGCGTCAATCTCGTTCTGCATGTCGCCGAGACATGCCTGAACCGCAAATACGAGCTCTTTTTCGGGAATTACAACGCATAACTGACCGCACGCGCCGTCTCCGCGGAATCCCCCTCTGTACATCATCCAGAATTGGAATCCGTATCCGCATGCCCAGTCGGACGAACCGTTATCACCGTTTTCGGACACTTTTTGTGTGGCTTGTTTTATCCAGTCTTCCGAAATAAGACGTTTGCCTTTCCAAACACCTTTATTAAGATATAACAGACCGAATTTTGCAATATCGTCGCATGATACGTGAATTCCGCAGCCTCCTTCCTTGATCCCGCTGTCGGTCGGATTCCATCTTACATCGTATATTTCCATGTCAATGAAAATCTTTTTTGTAAGATAATCAAGCAGACTCATTCCTGTCAGTTTTTCCACGATACATGCCAGAAGCATTGTCGCTCCCGTATTATACGCAAAGTGTGTTCCGGGTTTATATTTGACTTCACGTGACAGAAAAGACTTAACAGGATCATCCGAATTATACATATACGGCATAACGCAGCTTTCATGTCCCGTGTTCATCGAAAGAACGTTTTTAATCTTCATTTCGGCGAGATTATCGGAAATAACATCAGGGACTTTATCGGGAAAAATATCAATGATTCTGTCTTCAACCGTCAATTTTCCATCGTCGTATAAAAGACCTATTGCAGTGGATGTAAAACTTTTTGAAAGTGAGAAGATTTCGCGTTTGTCTGTCAGTTTATACGGCTCAACAGCAAGTCTGACGATTTGAGAGTTTTTGCTGTATATTTCCAATGTGTGTATAGATCCTTCGTCGTGTTCAAAACGGCTGAACAACGTTGTTATCGCTTTTTTCGAAACAAGCGGATGAATGTAGTATTCGGACATGGTATTCCTTCTTTCAATAATTAAAGTTTATGTATTGTCGCTTTTATACAGCGCGTATTCCAGAGAATCAATAAGCGCCTGTTTGGATGCCTCTATAATGTCGGCGGAAACACCTACCGTAGTAAATGTGTCACCGAGAAATTCGGTATCGATAAGGACCCTTACAACGGCATCCGACGCTGATGAACCGTCAATAATACGCACTTTAAAGTCAATTAACTGAACGTCTTTCAATTGTGGATAGAAAACGTATAGGGCTTTCCTCATAGCGTTGTCAAGTGCGTTTACAGGACCGTCGCTTTCGGCCGCGGTCATTTCCGATTCGTTGTTGACCGATACTTTTACAAATGCGGAAGATAATCCCATCGGAAGTTCCGCCTGCTTTTTATCGTCTATGACCGGTGCGTTGCTTTCTGATTTTTTTGTCTGCTCTGTAAATAACTTGAATCTTTCGACTCTGAAATGTGTCTTATGTATACCGAGTGTTTTTCTTACAAGCAATTCAAGTGATGCCGGTGCCGCTTCGTATTGATATCCGAGTGATTCGTGTTCTTTTATCGTTTCAAGCAGTTTGTCTGTTTCGGGAGAGTTTTTATCCAACTCAGGCGCAAATGTTTGAATAAGAGGAAGGATTGCGCTTTTTCCGCTGAGACCGGATATCACGAGATTTCTTTTATTTCCTACTATATGAGGCTCTATATGCTCAAATGACGTTGAATCCTTCTGCATTGCGTCAATATGCGTTCCTGCTTTATGGGAGAATGCATTTCTTGATATATATGGCTTACCGCTTGTTGAAATATTGCATATTTGAGAGATTGCCCGTGTTGCTTTTGTTAAATTGGCAAGCTTATCAGCGGGAATAAGGTCAAAACCCTTCTTTATTTGCAGATTTGCAATACATGTCGCCAGAGTTGCGTTTCCGCATCTTTCGCCTATACCGTTAATTGTTCCCTGTATCTGATCTATACCGCAGAAAGCCGCTTCGCAGGTTGCCGCATCCGCCATTCCCGAATCATTATGCATGTGTATTGCGGTTTTAACGTGAATCAACGGTTTGACTTCATTGATGATGTCTCTTATATCGTCGGGGAAAAAACCTCCTCTGGTATCGCATAGACATATCAAATCCGCTCCGGATTGTTCTGCGGCATTGATGACCTCGATAACATATTCTTTGTCATCTGTGTAGCCATCGAAAAAATGTTCCGCATCGAAAAACACCTTTTTCCCATTGGCTTTAAGATACGCAATCGTTTCGGACAGAATTCTGATATTTTCCCGAGGTTCGGTTTTAAGAACTGTTTCAACCTGCTTTTTCCAAACTTTACCGTAAACGGCAGTATATTCGGCAGGGACGGAAAGGAGATCGGAAACAGCAGTATCGTTGGCAGGGGAGGTGCCGGGTTTACATGTTCTGCCGAATACGACCAGTTTTGCCGAAAGTCTCAATCCCATGGCTTTATCCCAGAATTCTCGAGTATTCTGTCCGAAATTCGGAGATGGAACTTCAATAAAATCCAATCCGAGTGAATCGAGATGAGTTAATATTTTAAGTTTGTCAAGCAAAGAGAAGTTTATTCCGTCCCTTTGCTCACCTTCTCTCAACGTTGAGTCGAGCACTTCGATTTTTTTCATGGTATGTTAATCTTTCAGATCAATAATTTCATTAATGCATTTTAGGTATGCAAATATACATGCTTCGATAATATTGGTGGATATTCCTGTTGCTGAAGCGGTTTTGTCTCCGTATTTAAGCTTTATTTTTGCGCTGCCGAGTGCATCGCGTCCTCCGGTAACGGATGATATATAGAAATCGTCAAGCACGAAATGCAGTCCTATTGTTTTGTCTATTGCTTTAAAGACTGCATCGATAGGTCCGTCTCCTGCAGAAACGTTTTCCGTGATTTTCCCGTGACGTGAAAGAGAAACCGAAGCTATTGCGGAAAAACTGTTTCCGCTGTTTATAACGAAATTTTCTATTTTGTAATAGTGGCTTTCGTGACTCGGGCTTCCTTTCAGCAGCAGAGCTTCTATATCTCCGTCCTGAATGTCCTTCTTTTTGTCGGCAAGCTGTTTGAATTCGGCAAACAGTCTGTCAATTGCATCCTCGCTCATTTCTGTATATCCGAGTTCGTTGAGCTTTGTGGTAAAAGCATGCCTGCCGCTGTGTTTACCGAGCACGATATCGTTTTGTTTTTTGATTCCAATAGTTTCGGGTTTGATTATTTCGTATGTCAGCGGATTTGCGAGATATCCGTGCTGGTGAATTCCGCTTTCGTGCAAAAAAGCGTTTTTACCGACAATCGCTTTGTTTGTCTGGACTCTCGCTCCGGTGATCATCGAAACCATTTTGCTGGTTTTATGTATTTCGTTTAATTTAATATTTGTGGTTACTTTATAGAAATCTTTTTTTATGTATAACAGCGTCGCTATTTCTTCAAGAGCCGCATTTCCGGCACGTTCTCCGATTCCGTTGATTGTGCATTCTATCTGCTTGATTCCGCATGCGATTGCTGCCGCCGAATTTGCAACGGCAAGTCCCATATCGTTATGACAATGAACCGATATGTCGACTTTTTCTATACCTTTTGTGTTTTTACTTACGTATTTGATAAGATCTGTAAATTCTTCCGGCGTCGCATATCCGACAGTATCGGTAATATTCAGCGTTGTTGCCCCTGCCGCGATTGCCGCTTCAAAAACCATGCAAAGATACTCTCTGTCAGTTCTTGTGGCATCTTCGGCGGAAAATTCGATGTTGGCGCATTTCTGCTTTGCGTATGCAACCGATTCCTTTACTTTTTCGAGAACGGCTTCTCTTGTTGATTTGAGTTTGTATTCGATGTGAATGTCGCTTGTCGCAATAAAAATGTGAATACCGGGTTTTTTCGCATATCTTACAGCTTCCGCCGCAGTGTCAATATCTTCTTTTACGCATCTTGCAAGAGAAACAACGGCAGGCTTCGTTACTGCATTTGCAATAGCTTTGACCGCATCAGCATCGCCTTGGCTTGCAGCTGCAAATACGGCTTCTATTGTGTCAACATTAAGTTTTTCCAGCTGTTTTGCAATTTCAACTTTTTCTCTGCAGCTCATTGAAAAACCGGGTGCCTGTTCGCCGTCTCTTAATGTTGTATCGAATATTCTTATTGTTTTCATAGCGTTACCCGTTATTTTGAATTTAGATATTCCTTTATTTTTTGTGCGGCTTTTTTTCCTGCTCCCATAGCAAGAATAACTGTTGCGGCTCCCGTTACGGCGTCTCCGCCGGCAAACACGCCATTTTTTGTCGTTGTTACTGCGGGCAGGTCTGTATCCGTTACCGTAATGCATCCTTTTCTGTCTGTCTGTAACTCAGGTGTAGTGGAACTTATAAGATTGTTCGGCGAAGTTCCCAATGCCATTATTACGGCATCCATAGGGAGCGTATATTCAGAACCTGCAATTTCAATCGGTCTTCTTCTTCCCGAAGCGTCCGGCTCTCCAAGTTCCATTTTGACACATTCTATTGCGGTCACTCTGCCGTTTTCATCTCCGATAATCCTTGTCGGATTATTCAGCAGCCTGAACTCGATGCCTTCTTCTTTTGCGTGCCCGATTTCTTCGAGCCGTGCGGGGAGTTCTTTTTCGGACCTTCTGTAAATAATGTATACGTTTTCCGCGCCGAGTCTTTTTGCGCATCTTGCGGCATCCATAGCAACGTTTCCGCCGCCGATTACGGCAATGTTTTTGTGACGTTTAACGGGTGTATCGTATTCGTTTTTATATGCCTTCATAAGATTGATACGGGTAAGATATTCGTTTGCCGAATAAACCCCCGAAAGTGATTCGCCTTCTATTCCCATAAAGGATGGGAGTCCTGCGCCTGAGCCGATAAATACGGCTTCATAGCCTTTTTCCAAAAGTTCATCAATTGTAAATGTTTTGCCGATTACTGTATTCAATTCAAATCCGATACCGAGTTTTTTCAGGTTTTCCGTTTCTTTTTCAACGATTGTCTTTGGCAGTCTGAATTCGGGGATTCCGTATGATAATACTCCGCCGGCAAGATGCAGCGCTTCAAATACCGTTACGTCATATCCGTCTTTTGCCAGATCTCCTGCGCATGCAAGACCGGAAGGACCGGAACCGATTACGGCAACTTTTTTGCCGTTTTTCTTTATCTTCGGTGTTTCTTCGGTAATATGTTCTGCTGCATAATCGGCGGCAAATCTTTCGAGTCTGCCTATCGCAACGCTTTCACCCTTTAACCCACGCACGCACTTGCTTTCGCATTGTCTTTCCTGAGGACAAACCCGTCCGCAGATGGCGGGAAGAGCATTTGTTTCTTTTATGATTCCGTATGCTTCCGCAAAATCACCGTTTACGATTTTTGCAATAAAATCCGGTATTTTTACCGAAACGGGACAGCCTTCGGTGCATGGATGATTCTTACAGTTCAAACATCTCTGTGCTTCGATAACCGCTTCTTCTTCCGTGTATCCGAGACATACTTCGTCAAATATTTTATTTCTTATTTCCGGGTCGAGTTCTTTGACCGGAGTTTTTTTCGGAGTAGAATTCATATTATTGGTTAAGAAGTCTGCAGCCTTTTTCTCTCGCTGCGGTTTCTTCTTCCTTATACATTCTGTTTCTTTTTATTATTTCGTCAAAATCAACCAGATGACCGTCAAAATCGGGGCCGTCAACGCAGGCAAATTTTACTTTTCCGCCCACCGTCAGTCGGCATCCGCCGCACATTCCCGTTCCGTCGATCATAATGGTGTTCATGCTTACGGTCGTTTTGATTCCGTATTCTTTTGTCAGGTTGCAGATGCTTCTCATCATCGGCAGGGGACCGATTGCGATAACCTCGTCGTATTTTCGTCCCTGTTCGATCGCGTTTTTCAGAGCATCGGTAACGAAACCTTTAAAGCCGTAGCTTCCGTCATCGGTGCAGACGGTAATATTGTCGCAAACGGATTTCATTTTTTCTTCCCAGAAAATGATTTCTTTTGTTCTGAATCCGCATATTATATCAACTGCCGCGCCGAGTTTTTTCAGCGCTTTTGCCTGAGGGTATGCGATCGCGCAACCTAAACCGCCGCCGATGACGGCATACCTTTTGTTTCCGTCTGTCAAAGAAGGATTTCCCAAAGGGCCCGCAAAGTCGGTTATCACATCGCCTTCGTTTAGAGCAGCAAGCTTCATCGTTGAATATCCGACCGATTGAACCACTACGGTAACGCCGCCGTCTGTATCGGTATCGGCCACCGTAAGTGGAATTCTTTCTCCCTCAATTCCGACTTTGAATATGATAAACTGTCCGGGTTTTGCCTTTGCCGCAATATCCGGTGAATATACTTTTATCTCTGTGATTCCGTCGGCAAGCCGCCGTTTCATCATGATCTGGTTCTTTAACATACTATCATTCCATTATAATATAATTAATTCATTATAAACCATTTATTTTTTATT
>JAZQQT010000065.1:0-32778 GCA_045629205.1 Eubacteriales bacterium | reverse complement strand
GTTATAATAAAAAAATGGAAGAAACGTCTTTTCTTTTTCATAATTTAAAGCCATTAAAAAATGTCAAGCTGAAAATCTTTACATGATGGTTTATGATACAGATAAGCGGCAAGATTATATCCTGCAATCGCTCCTAAAATTTCCTGACCCCGTGCTCCTAAGTGTGCTGATTCGTATGGGTTTACTAATTCCGGATCTGACAGTAATTTGTCTGTGATCTCTGTAAGCATTACAAATCCGTCTTCTGTTTTGCAGACATCGGCTTGCGCGCTTTGAATGGCAATATCATATTTCAGAGCTTGGTCTTTGGGAATGGAACACCACGAAGCTTCGGAAGCGAATTTTCCGACTTTAATAATTCCGAATGCAGATAATCCTATAATTTCATCCAGAGCTTTTTTCAATAAAACCAGCTTCTGTGCGTAAATTTCTTTCGGCGTCGCTTCAAGAGCATCACTTTCTCCCTGCAGCCATACCGCTGATACTTTGCCTATGTTTTCTTTTCCGATTTTGGCAATTGCTCCCTGTGTTTTTTTTACTATTGCTTCAAATCCGGGTGTGCCGGGTATCCAATCGGAAATAACGGTCGCGCCTTTTGCGGCATGAACGGCAACTATTGATGTTTCCGCTAAAGCGCAGTAACTTCTGGCAAATTCCGGAACCATATTTGTTTTTCCTGCGACAGAAGCTCCCAGAACTGTATCAGCATGCCAGTTGTCGGAACACTCGGCGTAATCCTGTCCTTCTTTATAATCGTATGTGATATTTTCTCCGACGGGATTTCGCAAAGCTATCAGTGTGTCAGTAAGATATCTGTATTCCCATGCATTATTAACAGGCTCGTTTTCCGACAGTTTGTCTGTCTGCCCCTGCATATTGCTTTGCCCGAGAAAAATAATAACGTCTTTTTTCATATTACTCCAAAATATTTGATATGATATAATCCACTCCGTATTCAATCAGCCTGTCTGCGTCTTCTGCATTGTCACAGGTCCAGCAATTGACTTTTATTCCTTTGTTATAAAGGAATTCAACACGTTCGCATGTAAGTGCGCTGTAGTGTATGGCGATATCGAATTTGTATTCAACGAGCGATTATTTTAACATCTTTTTTATCTGATTATGGCGATGTCCATCAAAAAATATTCTTATCTGATTTCAGATATTCCAATGGCAGTTTTGTGTTTCCCGTTCTTTCGGCTCCGTTTTCGGTAAGTTTCTTTGTTACTGCTCCTGCGCCTATTCCGTAAACAGATTGAATATCATCCATCATCCATACGTTATACAGACATTCCTTGCCTGATTTTGCATACCCCACATTCTCCCCGTTGCCTATGGTATTTTTCTGCCTGTATAGATAATACGGGAAATATCCGTTGCTTTTTGTCATTTTACGGGTATAAGAAAGCATCTGTGATATTTCGGTTATATCAGCCTGCTTCACTACATTTTCTGTGGTTGCGGATGCTCCGTAATCAGCGGCTTTTTTAATATATAAAGTATGAATCGTGAGACATTCGGGATTTAATGCAATACATCCGTCGATTGATTTTTCAAAACTTTCAACCGTATCTCCGGGTAAGCCGACTATTAAATCTATGTTTTTGTCTAGGCTGCATTTCATTGCTGCATTGTAAGCGTTATAGAATTGCTCCACGGTATGTTTTCGTCCGACGGTGTCAAGAACACTCTGATTGAGTGTTTGCGGATTAATGCTGATTCTTGTAACTCCGTAGGCATCAAGTATTTTCAGCTTTTCATCTGTTATTGTATCCGGACGTCCGGCTTCAAAAGTATATTCAAGAATATTATGACTGTCAAGAAACAGTTTTTTTATTTTTTCGCAAAAACGTTTGCATTCGGCAGTGGAGAGAATAGACGGCGTTCCTCCTCCGACATATATAGATGAGATTTTTTTGCCGTCGGATTTTATCAGCTCCGCAACTTTCTCTGCCTCTGCAAGCAGTTTGTTGATATAGTCGGGAATCAGATTGCTTTCTCTGTCTGTTACTGCCGAAACAAATGAACAGTATTTGCATCTCGACGGACAAAACGGAATTGAAATATATAAGCTGGCGGCATCTGATGTGTTTTTCAGAACTGCGTTTTTCCGTCCTTTAAGAACGTCCTCACATATTTCAAGTTTTTCGTCAGATATTGAAAAGACGTTCTTCATTATCCCTTTGGCGTTTTTTCCGTATTCGTCAAGGATTTTACCGTAAAAAAGCGCCGGTCTGATTCCTGTAAGACTTCCCCATGGAGAGGATTTGCCCGTTCCGTTTACAAGCGCTGTATAAGCGGCTTTTTTCACGGCGGCGCGTGTATTGTCTGTCGGAAAATCTTTTAGATTCATTTCGGATTTGAAGATTTTGCCACCGATTTTCAGTTCTGCAACGGCTTTGTCGTCAACTAAAACGGTAGTCAGTTCTCTGCCGGATTGATCATCGTCTTTAAAAGTGTCTCCGGGGTAAAAAATCTGACAAATGCTTTGGATATCATATCTGAAATTATGATTGATATTTATTACTTTCATTTATAATCACGTGTATCAAGAATAAGTGTGACAGGACCGTCATTGAGAAGTTCGATTTTCATATCCGCTCCGAAGACTCCTGTTTTAACAGGTTTCGTCGTAACAAGTTCTCTTGTGAATTTTTCGTATAATGGCAACGCGATATCGGGTTTTGCGGCAGTTGTGAATGACGGGCGTTTTCCTTTTCTTGTATCCGAACAAAGCGTAAAATTGGAAACCGACATTATTTCTCCGCCGATGTCATCGACCGAGAGATTCATTTTTTCATTTTCATCTTCGAAGATTCTCATTCCCGAGCATTTGGATGCCAAAAGCGATGCGTCCGCATCTGTATCTCCTTCGGCAGCCCCCAGAAGAATAAGAAGTCCTTTGCCTATTTCCGAAACAAGCTTTCCCTCTATTGATAATCTGCAATACTTTACTCTTTGAACACAGGCTTTCATATTATTTCCCCGTAGCTCTGTATACGTCTATGACGTTACTTATTTTCTTTAGTTTTTTTGCTATGCTGTCAAGGTGTTGTAAATCGTGAACATCTATTTTTACAAACACCTGCATTGTTCCGTCTCCCTGGGAAGATGTGTTTATTGAATGAAGTAATATCCTCATTCCGGCAAGAACAGTTGTTATATCAACAGCAAGGTCGTATCTGTTAACGGCAACGATACACAGTGTGGCGGCAAAATATTCGCTTGTTGCTCCGTCCCAGTTAACTCTTATCAGTCTGTCAGATTCAATGTTCGAAACATTTTTACAGTCAGCACGGTGAACGGTTACTCCGTTTCCTCTGGTGATAAATCCGATGATATCATCTCCGGGAAGAGGAACACAACAATGAGCAAGACGTATCAGACAGTTGTCCAAATCGTCCACTATTATGCCGTTAACGGCTTTTCTTGTCGTTTTTATCTCGGGAGAAATTTTCGGTTGAGCCGATTGCTTTATTTTATTATAATTTTCTTCTATCTTGGTGAGTATCTTTGAAAGGGAAACCCCGCCGTATCCTATGGCTGCATAAAAATCATTGATATCATTGCAGTTATATTTTTTATAGAACGGAGAAAGCAAATCCTCGCGCGAACACAGTGTGAAATTGAATTTCAGCCTTCTGAACTCTTTTTCAATGGTTTCACGGCCGTTTTCTATGTTTTCTTCGCGTTTTTCTTTTTTGAACCATTGACGTATTTTGTTACGTGCTTCACTTGTTTTAACGAGCTTCAGCCAATCTCTGGAGGGTCCTATTGCGGAACTTGAGGTCAGAATTTCCACAACGTCACCGTTATGAAGTTTTGTGACAAGCTCAGTGATTTTTCCGTTGACTTTAGCGCCAACCATTTTGTTTCCGACCTGACTGTGAATGGCATATGCAAAGTCTATGATATTAGAGTCGGTAGGCAGTGTTACTATATCGCCTTTAGGGGTCGAAACAAATACCTGGTCGGCAAAAAGGTCTATTTTAAAGGCTTTCAGAAATTCATCATCGTCGGTTACATCTTTTTGAACTTCCAGAAGTGTTCTTATCCATTGTAATTTCGTGTCGTTTATCGAATCATTGTCAAGAACGCCTTCTTTGTATTTCCAGTGTGCGGCGATACCGAGTTCTGCTATTCGGTGCATTTCTTCGGTTCTTATCTGAACTTCAAATAAATAACCTTTATATGAAACCGTTGTATGCAGAGATTGGTACATGTTGGGCTTCGGGTTGGAAATATAGTCTTTCAGTCTTCCGGGAATGGCATGGAAAATATCGTGTATGTGTCCGAGAACGGTGTAACATTCACCAACTGATTTTACGATTATCCGGTATGCATACAGGTCGTAAATTTCGTTGAATTCCTTGTCCTGGGTAAACATTTTTCTGTAGATACTGTATATGTGTTTAATACGGCTGTCTACGTCGGCTGAAATTCCTTCCGCCGCAAGTTTATTGACTATAACCTGTTTTGTTTCATTAAAAAAAGTATTGTTTTTAAATACCTCAAGATTGTTTATTATTTCTTCGTATCCTATCGGATCAAGATATCGGAGAGATATATCTTCGAGCTCGCTTTTCAGATTTTGAAGTCCGAGACGGTGGGCAAGCGGAGCATAGACCTCAATGGTTTCAAGAGCTTTTTGTCTTTGTTTTTCCGGTGATTGACTGCTCAGTGTTCTCATATTATGCAGACGGTCTGCCAATTTGATCAGTATTACCCTGATGTCTTTTGCCATGGCAAGCAGCATTTTTCTTATGCTTTCGATCTGCTGTTCTTCCTGTGTCGAAAACGATATCTTTTCAAGTTTTGTAAGTCCGTCAACAAGAAGTGCGATGTCTTCACCGAATGTTTTTTTTATTGTATCAAGTTCAACATCAGAATCCTCAACCGTATCGTGCAGAAGCGCTGCTATTACGGAGCCTGTATCTGCATCTAAAGAAATGAGAATTTTTGCAACTTCAATAGGGTGATAGATATAATCTTCCCCTGATTTCCTCTTCTGTCCTTTGTGGGCCTGTGCCGCAAAAGCAAGGGCTTCCATTATTTTTTCAACATTATAATATGTTTTGCTGCTTTCCATTGCGGAAAGCAGATTTGTAGCGTAACATTCTTCCATTTCAGTCTGCAGCCTTTAGTTTTCTGTA
Source organism: Eubacteriales bacterium (assembly GCA_045629205.1). GTDB lineage: Bacteria > Bacillota > Clostridia > Oscillospirales > UBA644 > JAZQLP01. The sequence continues at coordinate 27,625 of JAZQQT010000065.1, read as the reverse complement.
TGTTTCGGAATTGTCGAGAGATGTTTTTGTGTTTGTGACTTCGGTGATTATATAAATATTTCCGTCCGCATAATTTTTATTCGGTGCATAACGGTATTTTATCAATCCGATCTCAGATAGAATATCAAAACATATCCTGATTGATGTGTAAGAAATATTTTTACCTGATTTATTTAATACCTTTTTTAAGTATGCCGGATGAATCCTGATTTCGGTATCTTCGTATAATTTCGATACGATTTTATAAACATCGGCAATCTCATTTCTCGTTACGGAAATTCCGTCGGAGGTTTCTCTGATTAAAGAATATTCTTTTTCGTATGCTTCCGGATTATTTGCATCATTGCTTTCGAATCCGGCATCCGCAGCCTCGGATGCTCTTGCGAATACCGATACTGTTCGCTCTCCTCTGAATGTATTATCATTAAGGTCACCGATAATGTTTATTTTGTCATTTTCAATAAAGGGAAGGGATGTAACGGTATGTCCGAAGTCAAGAACCGTAGCATTCGAATGTCCGTCCGATAATGTTAATTTTGCATATTTCCCACGGGATACGGGCGTTATTTCGGTAACGGTTACATCGCATAAAGCGAATAACGGCTGTGGGTTATCTGCTCCGCATGGTTCTATTTTCAGTAATTCATCAAGGGTTGCGGTATTGATGTCTGAACAAGTGATTGCACATTCCGCCTCGATGTTTTTAATATTATCATTCAAATCGATACGTTTATCTGCTTGTTTTAACAGATTTTTTTTGAAAATATCGTAGTTATCTGCCGCAACCGTAACTCCGGCAGCCATTTCGTGGCCTCCGAATTTGCATATATCGCTTACTGCTTCCGAAAGAAGATTATAAATGTTTAAGCCCTCAATACTTCTGCACGAACCTTTTAAGTAATCTCCGTCTTCGGAAAGCAAAATACACGGTCTGTTATATTTTTCACATAATCTTGATGCAACGATACCTATAGTTCCCTGATGCCAGTTTGCGTCTTTTTCTATCAGAATCGGATCTTTCTCGTGACCGTTCAATTTCGATTCGGCTTCTTTTAAGATTGCGGCTTCCGTAATTTGTCTTTGTGTGTTAAGTTCACAAAGCTTTTCTGCAAGAATTTTCGCTTCCTGATCGGATTCCGAAGAAAGTAACCTGACGGCGATATCTGCGCTTTCCATTCGTCCAGCAGCATTGATTCTCGGACTGATTCCGAATGCGATGTCAGACGATGAAATATTCACCGAAGAAATATTCGCAGCCGTCAGCAATGCTTTTATCCCCGGGGGAGTGGATTCGGACAGAATACGTAATCCGTTTGAAACAATGATACGGTTTTCATCTGTCAGTGACATTATATCCGCAATGGTTCCTATTGCGGTAAATCCGAGATAATCAGGTTCGATTTGCTTCCCGGTAATGGCGCAAATAAGCTTGTATGTAACTCCTACTCCGGCGAGATTTCTAAACGGATACTCGGAGTCGGAGCGCTTCGGATTAACCACGGGACATTTGGGCAACGCGATATTTTTTCCGTTACTGTCTTTACATTCGTGATGATCGGTTACGACAAATTGTAATCCGAGAGATAATCCGTAAGCAATTTCGGTTGCAGATGCCGTTCCGTTATCAACTGTGATGATAAGTTCCGTGCCGTTTTCGGATAATTTTTCAATGGCGGGTATGTTTATCCCATAACCTTCATTCAGTCTGTTCGGTATGTAATAATCTACTTTTGCGCCGTTTTTTTTCAGGAATTTCCACAGGATAGTCGTTGATGTAACTCCGTCTGCATCGTAGTCACCGTATATTGTTATATGTCTGTTTTCCCTAAGTGCCGCAAGAATGATTTTTACCGCATCTTCCATATCCGGAAGAAGAATGGGAGAATAATATCTGCTTTCCGAAACATCAAAAAAAGATTCCGCATCTTCTTTTGTTCTGCAGCCGCGGTTATAAAGAACCCTGGCGGTTATTTCATTAACGCCTGCGTTCATTATATCGCGTATCGAATCGTTATTCTGTTGTTTTACGGAAAGCTTGATCAATATGTAATCTCCTGTCGAAATTAACCGATTTTATCTAATAAATTCTGAAAATCAACGGCAAATACTTTCAGTTTTTCATCTGTTTCTTCAATTGTTTTGCCTGTTGCGAGGATATATACCTTCATTTTCGGCTCTGTGCCCGAAGGTCTGATAATAAAGATGGTTCCGTCTTCGAGTTTATACCATAACATATCTGATTTCGGCAATCCGTCGATACCGATAATGTAGTCTACGGTTTTTATAACCTTGAGTCCGTTGATTTCCGTAATACCGTTTTTGCGTATTGCCGACATTTTGTCTGAAAGTACTTTAAGAGGATCTGTTCCGCTGACGTATATGTTAAGGTTTGTTTCTTTATGCACGCCGTATTTCGCAAAAATATCAAGCAGAACGTCATAAAGAGTCTTTCCCTGTTCCTTGTAGTATGCTGCGGCTTCTGCTATGACGAGAGATGCAACAACGGCATCTTTATCTCTTGCATGTTCTCCGATCAGTGAACCGTAACTTTCCTCATATCCGAAAATATAAGAATAACGCTTTGAACTGTTGAACTGCTCGATTTTTTCTCCGATATATTTGAAGCCGGTCAGAACGTTAAATACCGTAAGTCCGTTTGCTTCTGCAATTTTTGCTCCGAGTTCGGACGTGACAACTGTTTTGACAATTGCTCCGTTTTGCGGAAGAACTCCGGCCTTTCGTTTAGCTGAAATAAGATATTCAATAAGGATTGCTCCGGTTTGATTTCCGGTAAGGACCTCAAATTTTTTCTCTTTGTTTTTGACCATTACGCCTATTCTGTCGGCATCGGGATCCGTTCCGATAATTATATCGGCATGGTTGATTTCAGCGGTTTTAACTGCCATCGCAAATCCTTCCGGATTTTCCGGATTCGGTGATTTAACAGTAGGGAAGTTACCATCTGCCGTCATTTGTTCCGTAACGGTTATGATATTTGCAAACCCCGCTCTTTTCAAAACTTCCGGGACGAGTTTTCTGCCTGTTCCGTGAAAGGGAGTATATACGATCGGCATAGCAGATTGGCGTTTGCAGAGAGCAGGATTTGTCTGTTGTTTCAGAATCTCGTTAAGATACGATTCGTCAAAATCTTTATCAAGGATTGTAACATAATCATGTCTGTCATCCAATGAGACAAATTTGACCCCGAAGATATCTTTTGAACACATTATAGAATGAATTCTTTCGGCTTTTGCCGGTGTAATCTGGGCGCCGTCATTCCAATAAACCTTATAACCGTTGTATTCTTTCGGATTATGAGATGCTGTGATATTAATTCCGGCAGTACATTTCAGAACGCGAACCGCATATGATAATTCGGGTGTCGGCCTTATATCGTCAAAGATATAGACGGATATCCCGTTAGCAATAAGAACTTCGGCAGAACAACGTGCGAATTCTTCGGAATGATTCCTTGAATCAAATGCAATGGCAACGCTTGGCTTGTCGATATTTTCGGCCTTTATAACGTCTGCCAGTGCCTGTGTTGCATGACGGACGGTATATTTGTTCATTCTGTTTGTCCCGAGTCCCATTATACCGCGCAGACCGGCTGTTCCGAACTGAAGATCAGTTCCGAAAGCGTTTTCGGATTCGGTTATACTCATATCGCGAATGGATTGCTTTTCATCACTTGTTAGGATGGGGCTGTTGAGCCATGCCTTGATGTTTTCAGATGTTTCCATAATTTCAGTCCGTTCAGTTTTATTCTGCGATTGCAATTTCAAGAGCTTTCGCAAGTTGGTCGGGACATGATGTCGGACGACCTCCGCAACTGATTCCTTTCAGTAATCCTATTATTTCTTCTGCAGGGCGACCGACGGCGAGTTTTGCGACACCCTGCGTATTGCCATTGCATCCGTTTGTGAATTTGACTCCGGTGATTATATTGCTGTCATCCAGAATTAAATCTATTCTTGTCGAACACGTGCCTTTTGTTTTGTATGAAAATTCTTTCATTCCGACCTCTTATTTATGATATGTGATATGGTTTGATATTGTAAAAGCTCTGTATATCTGTTCCAGAAGAATAATTCTCATAAGCTGATGCGGGAAAGTCATCTGCGAAAAGGAAAGCATACAGTCTGCTTTCTTTTTGACTTCCTCATCCAACCCTGTTGAACTGCCTATTACAAAAGATATATCTGAATAATTCATGGATAATTTATCTATGGCTTCGGACAGATTTTCACTCGGCATTTGTTTTCCTTCAACACAGAGGGCAAACACATAGCCCGACAGATTTTTCAATATCAGTGTTTTTTCTTTCTCCGGTGTGGATTCCGGCAATTCCGTGATTGAGATTCTGCAAAACCTCGATAGACGTTTTTGATATTCCGCAGATGCATCACGCCACCATGTCTCTTTAAGATTTCCTACACAGACTATTTTGACATTGAGCATATTATCCCTCTATTATTGCGGATATTTCGTCTCTCGGCGCAACTGAAAGAAAAATCCCGTCATTGCATTGGCAGGAGAAAACTTCCTTGCCTGCAGATTCGATTCTGTCGGCGATGGTTACATATGCAATTGTCGGAGTATTGTTTTCTTTACTCAGATGCGCAAGGATGACATTTTTCATATTTCCTTCGGCTGCCTTGCATATAAGCTCTGCGCACTGAATATTTGAGAGATGTCCGTTTTGCCCGAGAATACGTTCCTTCAACGGAAACGGATATGTTCCGTTCATGAGCATTTCGAGGTCATGATTGGCTTCCAGAACTGCGGTTTCGCATTCGGAAAGGGCATCGATGATTTCCGGATTGAAATCTCCGAGATCGGTAAAAACACCGATGGTTTTTGTGTCGGCTTTTATAAGATAGCCAACGCTTTCGGCAGCATCATGGTTTGTTTTTACGGATTTTATTGTCAGATTTCCGTTAACTGCAGTTGCTCCGGTCGGTAATTCAATCAAAGAGCCCTCGTCAATTGATGGAATACTCGCTTTTATTGCGTATAGAGTTTTTTTGTTCGCGATAATCGGAATTCTGTATTTTTTTGTGATTGATTGAAGCCCTTTAATATGGTCTGTATGTTCATGAGTGATAAAGACGGCATCTATTTCGTCAAGAGATGTGTTTAATTCAGCCAGTTTCTTTGCTGCTGTTCTGATTCCGCATCCGGCGTCAATTAGTATTTTCTTTTCTCCCGAGTCAATAAATGTTGCGTTGGCATTGCTGCCGCTGCATAGAGTACATATTCTGTAATTCATATATTTTGTAATTAACGCAGACGTGATTCCCGTCTGCGTTTCAGATTATCCTATTGCTTTTTCTGTAAAGGTCTGTTTTAAATCAGAATCGGAAACTTTTTTTATGGATGCTCCGAGTCCAGTTAATTTTTCAACAAGATTTTCATATCCGCGTTCAATATGGTCTGTTTCAACAACTGTTGTAATACCTTCTGCGCACAGTCCGGCAATTACCATCGCAACACCTGCTCTGAGGTCACAGGCTGTAACTTCTGCGCCCATTAGTTTTTTTACGCCTTTTATTACGCAAACACGACCGTCAACATCTGCGGATGCGCCCATTCTTCGCAATTCGTCAATATATCTGAATCTGCTGTCCCATACTCCTTCGGTTATAATCGATGTACCTTCGGCCGTTGAAAGCATCGCTGCCATTTGCGGCTGCATATCTGTCGGAAAACCCGGATAAGGAAGGGTTTTTATGTTTGTTTTTTTGAGTTTTACATTATTATCACGTGAAATAATAATATAATCGTCGCCTTCTTCAACATATACGCCGCATTCTTCAAGCTTTGCGGCAATGGTCTCCATATGCTTCGGAATAATGTTTTCGACCTTTACACGTCCTCCGGTGGCAGCAGCGGCAACCATATAAGTTCCGGCTTCGATCTGATCGGGGATAATAGTATATGTCTTTCCGATGAGTTTTGTAACGCCTTCGATTTTTATCACATCGGTTCCGGCTCCTTTGATTTTTGCACCCATCATATTCAAAAAGTTCGCCGTATCGACTATGTGAGGCTCTTTGCCTGCGTTTTCTATTATCGTTGTTCCTTTAGTTAAAACTGCGGCGAGCATAATATTTATGGTCGCACCGACGCTTCTTACGTCCATATAAACGGTATCGCCTCTGAGCGAATCCGATTCTGCATTAACAACGCCGTGTTCTACCGAAACAGTTGCTCCCAATGCTTCAAACCCTTTTATATGCTGATCTATCGGTCTGTTTCCGAAGTCACAGCCTCCGGGAAGGTTGACTTTTGCTTTTCCGAATCTGCCGAGCAACGCACCGATAAGATAATACGAGGCTCTCATTTTGCGAACTTCTTCAAAAGTTGCAATTGGAGAAGATATTCCCGTAGTATCTATTTTAACTGTAGTTTCGTCAAGATAGTCAACGGAAGCGCCCATTTTTTTTAAAATATCAAATAATTGAATGACGTCTCTGATTTTCGGAATGTTTTCGATAATGCAGGAACCGCTCACGAGAATAGTGGCCGGGATGATTGCAACGGCAGCGTTTTTTCCGCCGCTTATCGTTACTGTTCCATATAATGGTTTTTCTCCGGCAATGACATATCTGTCCATAAAAACGGAATGTCCTTTCAGTATTGTGTGTGTATTTAAAGAATTATCTGTTTATCTTGGGATGACTTTTTTTATGTAAGGAAGAGGATCTATATTCTTGCCGGCAGATTTATCGTATACTCCGAAATGCAGATGGTTGCCGGTGCTGTTTCCGGTACTTCCGACATAGGCTATTATCTGACCTTGATAAACCTTGACTCCGACTTTTATTCCGCTTGCTATTTTACTTGCATGCCCGTATATCGTAATTATGCCGTTTCCGTGATCTATTTTAACATAATTTCCGAGTCCGGTGGCAGAATAACCTTTTTCGCACACGGTTCCGGCATCTGCCGCGTAAATTTTGGTTCCGTAATTTGCCGCAAGGTCAATTCCGGTATGATTACTCGGTTGACCGCGCAATGTTCTCCAACCGAAATATGAAGTGATTTTATAAAAACCTTTTTTATCTAGAGGAAAAATAAAACTTCCGGACGGCGCGATTTTTTTTGTTCCGACCAAAATCTGTTGTGTTACTGCATCCTTTGTTTTGACTCTTGTCAATTCCGTTCTCGATACTTCCGTTCCGTTAACGGATCTGACAATCGCCGTGATGGTATATGAACCGTTGCTTCCTTTATTTTTTACGGAAGTTGAGTTTTCGTAAAGTGAGTCTGTTTCGATATATTTTGTAGTGTAAGGAATTACTTCCGAGTAGGTAACCGTTTTGAGGGTTTCTACCGTGAGTTGTAAAACCGGTTTGCCTATTCGGATGGTGTCACCTGCTTTTACGGATAAATCGGGGTCTCCGTTGATCAGCTTTAAAATCGGTACTGACAGTCCGTGGTCCTTGGCAATAGAAGAAAGCGTATCGTTCTTTTTTACAGTGTAAACGGTTCCGTTTACAGGCTCCGTAAACATTGCGAGTATTTCGTCATAGTCAAGCAGATATGTTTTTGCATATGTGTCTTTCACGATATCGGTTTCATTTTGAATCTCGTAACTTTCCGTATCGTTTGTGAAATAATAAGATGCTACGGTTTCAAGAACTTTTTCTATTATCGCTTCGTTTCTTGCGGCGGCAATCATTTTACCGTCTATAAAAAATCCGTAATACTGACTTACATAGGTATCAACTACTCCCTGCAGATTAGCATAAACCTCGTCAGGGGATGAGTAAGAATCTTTGTCAATTATTTTAATTGCGTATTCGTATATCGAATCCATCGTATACTGTTCGCCGGTTCTTTCTTCGACGGTCTTCGAGACACGTGACTCGGCATCGTTGTATACAGAATCGCTTTTTACAAGTCCCAGTTCGTTTCCGTCTATCGAAACACTCAGTGCAACGGAATGGGTGGCAAGCCAATTAAAAGCAAAAACGATAAGCAAAACACCGAAAACAGGGAATGCGATCGGAGATAAAAGTTTAATAATTCCGGCTATTGTTAAAAACAGCATTTTTAAAAAATGAATTGCGTATTGCTTTATCTTAGAAAAAAGCGACGTGTTGGTGAGACGTGCCTCATTTATTCCGGTATCTTTCCCTCTGTAAGCATAATCGGCAAATTTACCGAAAAGATTCTTTAAAAATGTTTTTGTTTTTGACAGTCCGGTTTTTTTTGCAAAAGAGTCAAGCTTATTAAAAAAATCTTTAATCTTTTTACTTGTTGCAAGACCGTTTTTCAATACTGTAGTTTCACGTATTACGGTTGTTTCGTGCGTATCGGAAAATGAGTGGTTTTTTGATTTTATTTCTGTAACCACTACCTGCTTTTTTACCTTGTTGATTAGAAGATTACGCGGCAAAAAATAATCCTTTCCGATATCGTTCTGCAGATTGCATACGTATCAAAATACATAATATAACTTTTATATTATATATTATAATAAATAAAAAATCAAGTGAACCGTTAAAAATCAAACGGTTCACTTGAAAAATTTAAAAAAAGTTTCACATTTATTCTTGTTTGAATCTGTCATAAACATCATTTTTTCGCAGGCAGAATTGTTTTGCGGTTAATTTCGCCGCTTCGCTTTTTGTTTTGCCCACGGAAAGCAAGTCGTTAAAAAAAGTGTCTATGTCCGAATCGGTTATATCCATTTCTTTACGCTGTGGTTTTCCTTCAATTACGAGAACAAATTCTCCTCGCGGTTGCGTTTCCGAATAGAAAAGAATAGCATCGTCAATTGTTGTAAGTTGTGTTTCTTCATATATTTTTGATATTTCACGGACAAGTGATATTTTTCTTTCTCCGCCGAAATGCTTTTTCATATCTTCCAAAGTTCCGAGAAGATGGTGCGGAGCCTCATAAAAAATCATTGTTCGCATTTCGTTTTCAAGCGAAGATAAGTGTTCGTTTCTGCTGTTCTTTGCAGTGCTCAAAAAACCTTCGAATGTAAATCGTCCGGTCGAAAGCCCCGACATTGCCAATGCTGTGATTACAGCACTGGGACCCGGTAATGCGCTTACTTTCAGTCCTTTTTCAATGCACTGTTTTACGAGATCCTCTCCCGGATCCGAAATCGCCGGCATTCCCGCATCTGTAATCAACGCGCAGGTTTCTCCGTTTAAAAGCCTTGCGACGATTATTTCACCGCGTTCTTTTTTGTTATGTTCAAAATAACTCACCATCGGTTTTTTTATATCGAAAAGTTTCAGCATGATACCTGATTTTCTTGTATCTTCGGCGGCTATGAAATCAACGCTTTTCAGCACGTCAATACATCTTTGAGACATATCTGACAAGTTTCCGATCGGAGTCGGAACACAGTATAAAGATATTTTATCATTTGCCATAATTATCATCCTCAGCGTATGAATTTCTGTCAAAACCGTATATGGAATTTGCCTGATCCGTATATCTGCCTGCTTTGTTCGATATTATAATCGGAGCTTCGAATTTCAATCCTACGCCTCCGCCTTTTTTTCCTTCAATAAGACATAGCTCGGGATTTTTTCCGTCAACGGATATTACAGGAACAAAGCGTTTGGGCTCTATTCTGTAAGCTCTCATTGCTTCAAAAATATCACAAAGTCGTTCAACTCTGTGAATCATGCAAAATCGACCGCCGTGCTTTAAGAGATAAGCTGCCGTTTCTGTTACTTCCGACAGCGTGCACATCGATTCCGAACGTGCAGCTGCTTTTGCATCTGCGGGGCTTATTCCTCTGAATGGTTCAAAATACGGAGGGTTGATCGATACAAGGTCAGACTGTCCAGATATGATACTTTTTGTTTTTTTTAAAGAGGAGAGCCGAATATCCGCATTGATGCATGAAATATTTTTCAGATTATTGAGACTGATCGATTTTTCAAATAAATCACATTGTGTGGAATTGATTTCGATTCCGGTTATGGTGTCGTATTTTTCCGTGGATAAAAGAATCGGAACGATTCCGTTTCCGCAGCACAGATCGATTGCGTTCCTGAATTTTTTTGTTTTGCAAAACCACGACAAAAGAACGGCATCAGTTCCGAATTTGAAGCCGTTATCTTCCTGCAGTATTTTTAAGCCGTTTATATGTAAATCTTCTGTTTTAATCATATTAATAATAAAGGCCGCATTTCTGCGGCCTTTGTTTATATAGCAATTATGCCTGCTGAGGAGCTTCTACGGGGCAAACGCCTTCGCAAGCGCCACAGTCGATACAGGTATCGGGGTCAATAACGAATTTGCCGTCGCCCTCGGAAATAGCATCAACGGGACAAGCTGCCTGACAAGCGCCGCAGGACAAACATGCATCTGTAATAATATGAGCCATAATAATCCTCCTAAACGAAAGTGTTATGCGAATAACTCAGTCTCGCACATATATTATATCATAACTGACATGTTATTTCAATAGATTTTATTAAATAGTTTTTACGAAATGATAAACTTTATTCCAGTGCCTTTAATTCGTCGTCATTTTCCTTGCTGTCGGAATTGTTTCTGTTCAGAAGTTTAACTTCTTTGGGCTTGAAAACAGCATGCTGTCCTTCTTCTCCGTCGATCTTAACTCTTATATATTCTGCAACAACGTTAACTTCGGAAACCAATCCGTTACCTTTCGGCGTTTCAACGTAGTTTCCTACGCGCGGCATAGTTTTGTATGCTTCGTCATATGTTTCCTGTTCGTAGTTCAGACAGCAAATAAGTTTTCCGCATGCGCCTGAGATCTTTTGCGGATTTGTTGAAAGAGACTGGTCTCTGGCCATCTTGACCGAAACCGGAGCAAATTCCGATAGAAACTCGGAACAGCAGACCTTCCTGCCGCACACACCGAGACCGCTTATTGTTTTCGTTTCGTCACGAACACCTATCTGCCGTAATTCAATTCTGGTTTTAAAGATTGCGGCAAGATCTTTTACAAGTTCTCTGAAATCGACTCTGCCTTCGGAAACGAAGTTGAAAATTATCTTACTGTTGTCAAACGTATATTCGACGTTGATAAGCGTCATATCCAGTTTGTGCTTTATAATCTTTTCTTCACAGATTGCAAAAGCTTCCTGCTCTTTCTTTTTGTTCTCTGCATTTTTCTCCATATCCTGATTGGTTGCCAATCTGATAACAGGGGAGAGCGGAAGAAACTTTTCGTTTTCTTCCACCATTCTGTTCGGGATAACAATATCGCCGATTTCCTGTCCTCTTACTGTTTCGACTATAACTTTGTTTCCTTTTTCAGCAGTCAATCCTTTGGGGTCGAAATAATATATTTTACCGACGCTTTTAAATCTTACGCCGACTACTTCAATCATTTTTATCACCATATCTTTCCAAGATACAAAACAGTGCCATCGTGCATTTTGTTTTTATCTTAAATTAATGAATATGAATCCGAGCCATACCGATACATTTACGTTTACGTCAAGAGTTTCGGTAAGAATCTTATCTGTTGTTTTTTTATGTTCCGCGGCTTTTGAAAAAGTATTTCCGGCCGAATAATCTTCTTTCGCTTTTTCTGCGAAATAAGATGATAAACCTGTTACGAACGTTGTGAAAAGTGAACGCCGTTTATCTCTGTCTGCATTCTCTATAGCGTTCAGTATTCTGAGCTTTGTATCTTCGTCGCCTTGCAGAACGGCATTTCCGAAAGTCGTCGAATCAACTGCTTCGTTATTGCCGTCAATGTTATCGGTTGGTAACAGTAAGCATCTGGATAAAACGGTTTGAAGAAGAGTATCCGCTGATTCGGCAATAAGAATAAAAATATTGTTCTCGGGAGGTTCTTCAATAGTTTTCAGAATGATATTTTGTTTTATTTCTGTGAGTTTATCTGCGTTTTCAAAAATAAAAACTCTGTTCGGGGAGGTGTTTGGCTTATAAAAAACAAACTCGAGGATACTGCGCAAATCATCGGATGATATTGCGCTGTCAATTCTTATAATATCCGGATGATTGTCTGCCGCATTTTTCTTACATGAATCACATGTTCCGCAAGGAACCTTGTTCGTGTTGTTGCAAATAAAAGAGGAAACGAGCAATTCAATGATTTTTCCTTTTTCTTCACAGTTTTCTCCGCAAATCAGATAGGAATGAAATCTCGTTTTGTTGAGTATTGTTTTCAATCTGTCGTTCCCGTTGATCGAAGAAAAATCAATTTCGGGAAACAGTGATTCGGATAAATTCATATTCACCGCTAAAATAACATATTTATTAACTGTATTATATAATAAGCGGAAAAAAAGCCAACGGCAAATGCCGCGATAAGTCCGATAATCAGAAAAATAATTTTCGGCTTGCTTTGTTCGCTGCGCATCGATTGTCTGTTACGTCGCATCACTCTGCTCCGATATGTCAGGCAATACATCTCCGCTTGTTATCTGCTTTTTTCCCGACCAGATTATGTTCCTCGGACATTTTTCCGCGCAAATACCGCAGTTTACACATTTTGTGTAGTCAATGGATGCAACGCCTTCTTTGACGGTTATGGCACCGGTCGGACAGACTCTTTCACATAATCCGCATCCGATGCATCCGACTTTGCATGAGTTTCTGACAACAGAACCTTTATCTTTTGAACTGCATCCGACCCAAATATCCGCATCAAAAGGAACCAGTTTTATCAAGTGCTGCGGACAGGAGGAAACGCACGTCCCGCAGGCTCTGCATTTCTCATATTCTACGACTGCAACGCCTTTTTCAATTTTAATTGCATCAAACGGACATTTTTTTACGCATGTCCCGAGACCTATACATCCGTATTTACATTCTTTCGGCCCATTTCCGAGTTTTGCTACCGAAAGACAATCTGTAAGTCCGATATAATTATATTTTATTTTTGCGTTCTTTTTTGTTCCGCTGCACATGACCTGTGCGCGCATGCGAGTAACGTTTTCACCGGAAATACCCATTATTTTTGCTATTGCATCGGCAGTTGAATTTCCGCCTACGGGACATTTGTTTGGTTTTGCGGTTCCTTTAATTATATGTTCCGCATAATCCGCACATCCTGCATAGCCGCATCCTCCGCAATTGGCGCCGGGGAGACATTCCGTAATCTGTTCAAGTTTTTCGTCTTTTTTTACTGCAAATTTTTTTCCTGCAAAAGCAAGCAATAAGCCGAGTATCAGACCGAAGCCTGCAGTAATCAAAACCGGTAAAACGATATTTAACAATTCATCCATATATCATCCACCCACTAAAACGGCAGCTTAAGACCTTGGAATCCCATAAACGAGATACACATAAGACCTGCGGCAATCAAAACTATAGGCAATCCTCTTAAAGGTTTCGGCATGTTTTCTTCCGATATCCTTTCTCTTACAAGGGCAAGCATTACGATGGCAAAAAGAAACCCCACTCCGGAACAGAACCCGTAAACGATTGATTCGACAAAATTATATCCGTTGGTAATATTCATTATCGCAGATCCGAGAACTGCGCAGTTTGTCGTAATAAGCGGTAAATAAATACCAAGTGCGTTGTAAAGATGGGGAATAGCCTTTTGCATGAACATTTCGATAAACTGAACAAGCGCGGCAATAACTAAAATGAAAATAATGGTCTGCAGATATTCAATATTAAACTTTTCCAGAATAAATTTCTGAATACACCATGTCAAAGCGGAAGCCATTGTCATAACAAAGATTACTGCCAGCCCCATTCCGACAGCCGTGTTCAGTTTCTTTGATCCGCCGATAAAAGGACATATACCGAGAAATTTTACGAAAATATAATTTTCAATAAGGATTGCATTAAGTGCGATCAGTATAATGGAGAGCATTATTTTGCCTCCTTACTTCTGTTTTCGATTTTTGAACGGATATAATTAAAGACTGCAATTATTATTCCGAGAATAATAAAACCGCCTGCCGGCAAAATAATCAGAAGTGCAGGTGAGTATGATTCCGGGGTTATTCTTAAACCGCAAAAAGTTCCGTTGCCTATGATTTCACGTATTGCGCTGATAATAACCAGTGCCGCAGTATAACCGATTCCGTTGGCAAGTCCGTCAACTGCCGAAATCAAAACGTGATTCTTCGAGGCAAAACTTTCGGCGCGCGCAAGGATAATACAGTTTACAACAATAAGCGGAATAAATACTCCGAGCGAATCGGATAAAGAGGTGAAATAAGCCTTGATTATCATGTCAACTACGGTTACGAAACCGGCAATAATAACTATATATGACGCTATTCTGATTTTTGACGGGATAAAATTTCTGAGAAGAGAAATGACAATGTTTGAAAAAACAAGAACGAATGTAACCGAAATGCCCATTCCGAGCCCGTTTATTACGGAAGTTGTTATTGCCAATGCAGAACACATTCCGAGAGTTTGGACCAGAATCGGATTGTGATATATTATTCCGTCTGCAAAAACAGATTTGTAATTGTTTTTTATGTCTTTGCTCATTATGTTCCTGCCTCCTCATCATTAAAAAGATTATCGGCAATTTTTACGGCTGTTTTTATGCCGCCTTTTACTGCGGAGGAAGTGATTGTTGCACCGCTGATTCCCGAAATGCCGTCTATCGTTTCCAAAGAAGTTTTTTTGAAAAGAGCAGGTAAATTTCCGTTAATCGCCGAGGCACCTCTACTGGGTGTTTCGGAATGCGAGATGACGTCAGTGTCTACGACTTTTCCGTCGGTGCCGATTCCTACAATCATATTGATTTCGCCGCCGAAACCTGTTACTTTGATATTGAAGCAGTATCCTGAAAGATATCCGTCCTGTTTAACGGCGTAAATGTTTTCGACGGTTTTTTTGTCTGCATCTGACAATCCCGTATATGAGATTTCTTCGCTTGTCGAATTCGGGAACATTGCCTCTATTGCCGCATTGATTTTTTTTGCGTTATTTTCGGCAATCTTGTCTTTTGTAACATAATTTACCAATGCAAGAATAAGAACGACTGAAGAAGCTATAATCAAAAGTTTTAAAGGTAAAACCAGAAAATCGGACGATTGCTTTTTCATTGCAGCATACCTCTGCTTCCGTATCTTCTCGGCTTAAATGCTTTGTCCAGCGCAACGGCAAAAATATTCATCATCAGAATTGCAAAACTTACACCTTCAGCGTAGCCGCCGAAGTATCTGATAATAACCGTTATTGCGCCGCAGCCGATTCCGAAAAGAATTTTTCCGCCTTTTGTCATCGGTGAAGTAACATAATCCGTCGCCATAAAAAAGGCTCCGAGAACAAGTCCGCCGCTCATTATTTCATAAAGCATGAATTCAACGTCAAAATGTCCTCCGCCGGCAGGAAAGAAAAAAGTAATCAGCGCTACGGTTCCTATATAGGAGACCGGAATATGCCATGATATTACTCTTCGTGCAAGCAGATAAATTCCGCCCAGCAAAAGAAGGACAATCGAAATCTCACCTATACATCCGGCTTTGTTTCCGAGAAACATGTCAAAAAGGGATTCGTATGGTGTGTCTCCCGTATTAAGAAAAGAAAGGGGAGTGGCTGTTGTGATGGAATCAATGTATTCCGTTGTTGCTCCGTCCTTGATAATCGGGTCACCGAAGATTACCATATCGTATGAAGACATCGGCTTTATAAACGTTGTCATCGTAGAAGCCCAAGAAAACAAAAAACAGCGTGAAGCAAGAGCAGGGTTTAAGAAATTGTTACCCAATCCGCCGAAAAACATTTTAACGATTATTATTGCAAATGCTCCGCCGACCGCGCACATCCAATACGGAACGGTAACAGGTAATGTCAATGCAAGCAGTAACCCTGTAACTACGGCGGAAAGATCATTGACCGTGTTTTTCTTTTTTGTGATAAGGTTAAAAATGGTTTCCGAAGCTATACATGTTGCAATGGTGACAAGAATAATAAATAACGATCTCCATCCGAAGAAGAATACGGAGGCTGCCGATGCCGGCATAAGAGCGACGATAACATCAAGCATTATTGCTTTTGTGTCGTAAGGCGCTCTGTAATGCGGCGAAGACGTGACTAAAAGTCTTTTTGCCATATATTCTCCTTTCAGTGATTGGCATTTTTCGGTAAATTACACTTTGCCATTCTTATGGACTGAACAAGATATAATTTCCCGGGGCAAATGTATGAACAGCAACCGCATTCGATACAGTCCTGAACAAACATTTCTTTACATTTCAGAAATTCACCTTTCAGCGCACTTTTATATATCATGGAAGGCATGAGATTCATCGGGCAAACCTCAAGGCATTTACCGCATCTGATACATGTCTGTGTTTCGGGAAATGTTTCGTTTTCATCATTACAGAATGCGAGAAGCGCAGAACTGTTTTTTACTATAGGTGTTTCTATGCTGTGCTGAGCGGAACCCATCATGGGACCGCCGTGAATGATTTTGTAAGGAATTTCCGCAAATCCGTCGCAATACTCAAAAAGCTTTTCAAACGGAGTACCTATATGAACCAATAGATTTTTCGGCGTATTTACGGCAGGACCGGATACTGTGACCACACGTTTTGTCAGTGGCACGCCTTTTATGATCGCTCTGTAAAGAGACGCACACGAATCTACGTTAAGAACGATACAGCCGACGTCCATCGGGAGTTTGCCCGGAGGGATTTCTCTCCCCGTAATTGCTCTTACGAGCTGTTTTTCGCCGCCCTGAGGGTATTTTGTCGGAAGCGGGATGATTTCGATATTTTTATCTGCGCAGGCGCCTGTCATTGATGCAATTGCGTCCGGTTTGTTTTTTTCTATGGCAATTACGGATGATTCGATTCCGAGGCATCTCATAATCAGCTCTACGCCGCCTGCGATGGTTCTCGGGTATTCAAGCATTGCTCTGTGGTCAGATGTGATAAACGGTTCGCATTCCGCTCCGTTTACGATAATCGTGTGAACTCCGGCATCTATTGCCGATTTTAACTTGACGTGAAGAGGAAAAGCCGCTCCGCCCATACCGACGATGCCTGCTTTTCTTGCGTAATCTATTATTTCTTCGGATGTGATTCTCTGAATGTTTCCGTAATAGGGCATAATGCAGGGTTTGTGAATATCCAATCCGTCGTTTTCGATTACCACGGATTCGACTTTTACGCCCGAAGGATGCCATCTGGGTTCAACGGCAATGACTTTTCCCGAAATTGAGGCATGTACCGGACATGACATTGCTGCATCGGAATCGCCTATGATTTGTCCCACGGCAACACTGTCTCCCACGCTTACAATCGGTTTACATGGCGTCCCTATATGTTGCAGAAGCGGGATGATTGCAATATCAGGCGACGGCAGTTCTTCTATATCTTTTGAGGATGTATACTCTTTTTTGTATTCCGGATGAATTCCGCCTTTAAATCCGAACGGCATTATCGCTTCTCCTATTATACATAATAACCCAATTTAATAATTAAATATACCATATTATATAAAATTTGTCAAGTCGTCATAACAGATGAATGCTTGACTTTTATCTCATGAATTGTTATAATAAAATATCATTTTGTTTGTATAACTACGGAGCATACATGAACACAGAAGAAAAATCGGAACAGATTGAAAATAAAAAAAAGAAATCAAAGAATTATGCAAAAAGCGAAAAGATACGCAATCGTTTTATCCGCACCTTTTATTATGCTTTCTGTATTACTTTCATCATTGCCGGATTGCTTGCAATCATATATTTCGTCTATTGTCAGGATAAGAATATTTTCGGACAAAGCACAAAGTATTACGAAGAGGCACAGTCATATTACGCCGAAGGGAATCTTGCTCAGGCCGAGGCATCTCTTTATTCTTGTATTGATTATGACCAGACCTATTCCGATGCACGTGAGCTTCTTATAAAAATTTTACTTGAAGAAGAAAAATACGATGAGGCTGTGATTCTGATAAGAGACGGCATTACTCTTGCACCGCGTAACGAGACGTATTACATTCAGAATATTCAGGCGATGACCGGTCAGAATAAAATCAGAGAAGCTCTCGATTTTATCGATTCTATTTCATCAAACTATATGATTGTCAAACTCGGTGAAAACAGACCTTCCAATTTCGTATCCTTACCTGATGCCGGTACTTATGACGATCCTGTAAGTGTTCTTATAAATGTTCCTTCCGGCAGTCGTGTTTATTATACTCTTGATGGGTCTGATCCTTCCAAAGACAGCATTCTTTACGGCGGTGAATCCATTCTGATCGATTCCGGCACAAAAACTATTCGCGCGTTTGCCATTGCCGATAATGGTTTGATTTCAGACGAGTATTCCGCAACGTATAGAATTTACCGCAGCAGCAGTGTATATGAGTTTGCTGATTCAAAAATGGAAAAAATAGTCCGTGAGAATATCGGCAAAAAGACAGGAAACATAATTTACAGTGACCTGTCCAAGATAACGACTTTAAAAGATGTCATAAACGGAGTTCCGATCGCGGGTAAGAGTCTTAAAACATTAAGCGATATTGTTTCTATGGAGAATATTAATTCTCTTGAATTGACAGGTGAAACGGATATTGAAAGCTTCTCGGTTCTTTCGTCTCTTACCAATATTAAATCGTTAAAACTTTCCGGGTGTAACGTCTCCAATGAGAACCTTGATGTGATCGGCGGGATGACATGGCTTGAAAACCTTGACTTAAGCGATAATAAGATTTCCGATATTTCCGCACTCGCTTCTCTGACAAAATTAAAGACCTTAAATCTTGCCAATAATAATATCAAGAATATCGATGCGATCGGCACTCTTACGAAAATAACAGTTCTTAATATTTCAAATAACCGTATCAGCAGTGTTTCTTCTTTGAAAAAACTGAGCGGACTTGAAAATCTTAATCTGTCAGACAATCCTGTAAGCGAACTCGACGGTATTTCGTCACTCTCAAATATTACGACCCTGAATCTTGCCAGAACAGAAATAAATACTCTCGGTAAAATATCATCATACAGAAATCTTATTAATCTTGATATTTCCGGATCATCTATCACGGGACTGAAGAATATTACTTCGATT
The DNA here is from genome assembly GCA_045629205.1 of Eubacteriales bacterium. Lineage (GTDB taxonomy): Bacteria > Bacillota > Clostridia > Oscillospirales > UBA644 > JAZQLP01. The sequence continues at coordinate 8,642 of JAZQQT010000065.1, read as the reverse complement.
TCTTCTCTTTCAACACTTAACGTTTCTCAAACCGGAGTAAAAGATTTTTCATCGATTAAAAATATGCGGATCAAAAATCTCACGGCAGTCGGATGCAATCTGTCCGACCTGTCATCTTTGGCTTCGGTTGATTCGATCGAATCTTTGAATCTTTCCGATAATGTTATAACGGATCTTTCTCCTCTTACCCGTATGACAAATCTGACTTCGCTGAATATAAAAGGTAATTTCCCGACAAATATCAGTGTGCTTGCCGGATGTTCATATTTAAGAAGTCTGAATTGTTCCGGCATCTCTCTTACTGCTGCCGAAATAGAATTACTTGAGTCTGCCGGTATCAATATTATAAGAACAGTGTCCGATTAAACGAAATATAATAATTAATTCAGCCGACGGTTTCCCGTCGGCTTTTATACTGCATTTTGTATGATCAAAAAGCGGTCAGGTTATATCTTGTCTGACCGCTGATGTTTTATTGATTTGTAAGTAACCCGAAATATTTGTCTATTCCGTCGCATATTCCGATGATCATTGATGACTGAAATTCCGTATTGTTTATGTTTTTATCGTCAGCAGAATTTGAAAGATAACCGAGTTCAATTATAAAAGACGGAACTTTACAGAAGGAAAACAGAGGAGCATTCTCCGTTTCGCAAATTCCGAGATTTGTCATTCCCGAAATATCAGAATAGGATGCGGTAATGATTGCCGCGGCTTTGTATGAAAGATATGCAAGATTTTTATCGGGATATCCGTCCCAGACTTTCGGAACAATCGAATAAGTTCCGGATTTAACCGCACTGTCCGCGTCATAATTGCAATGAATCGAAATCATCAGGTCGGTATCGTATTTGTTTGCAACGGCAGCGCGCTGTGCGTCATGCAGCAGTGTGTTGTTGCCGTCTCTTGTAAGATAAACGGTGTATCCGCGTGCTTCCAGTTCTGTTTTCAGTTTTCGAGCAATCGATAGATTTATTTCATATTCGGATTTGTTTGAAGCAACCCCTTTTGCTCCGGTATTGGGAAGATGATTTTTTATTACCGAAGATTGATTTGACGGATTCATATAGGGGGAGATCCAGATATCATATTTCGTTGAGTCTTCTGTATACTGATGACCCGGATCAAGTACGATAATCTTCTCCGCATTGTTTTTGTAATCCGGAGTGTCCTCGATAAAAGATGTATATACGTCGTCGTATGCAACGTAGGCCTTCGGCATCGGGATAACATATTTATTCAGCGAAATGGGTTCGGAAAGATCAGATTTCACCGCGGTCGGAATTTCTGTGATACTCCTGCCGTCTTCTGCGATTTTTCTTGTTTCTGTCGGTTTGATCGTTTGCTCTGTATTGTTTATGTCAACTGTGATCGGAACGTCCTTGGAAAAAGCATTTGTGCATATTACGACAATCGTTGCAACAGAAGCTAAAATAAGAGCTATGATAAGTATTTCGATGTATATTATTAGAATCTTTCTTTTTGTATTTCTATCGTTCGAATAATTCATATTGTCCTCGGAAACTTCCTGATAGGTTAAGTTAAAACATAGTGGGAGTGAATTGCATCACTCCCACTGAATGAAAATTTGAATCAGTCGAAATAAACTGCTTTGCCTGTTCTGTAGGATTCGTAAACAGCTTCGAGAATACGGCTTACGGTGTATGCCTGTTCAGGAAGAACGCAGGGATCTGTTCCGTTGATCAAAGCATTATACCACTGTCTCTGTTCAACATAACTTGCATCGTCGCTGTCGATTCCCTGATAGAATGCTACGCTGCCGGAAGAGCTGCAGGTGATAGCCTGATCAAAGAGACTGGAGTACATTTCGCCGTTGAAATGCAAACCGTTCTGGAAGTCGATACCGCCTTTGGTTCCTGCGAGTGTGCAGTTAGCTTCGGAGCAGTGACGAAGGTTGATAGCCCAGCTGGATTCGATCTGGATTGTAGCACCGTTCTTCATTTTAACAAGGGCGAAAGCAGAGTCTTCAACGGTGTATTTTTCAGGATCCCAAGGACCCCATTCGTTAGCGGAATTGGGGATTTTGCCGAGTTTGTAATGGCAGTTACCCATAACGCTTTCAACTTCATAGTTGTTCATCATATATAAGCAGAGGTCAAGAGCATGTGTTCCGATATCGATAAGGGGACCGCCGCCCTGTTCTTCTTCGTTCATGAAAACACCCCATGTAGGAACGGCACGTCTACGGAGAGCGTTTGCTTTTGCATAATAGATTTCACCGAGTTTGCCTTCGTCGCACATTCTCTTGACGTAACGCATTTCGGTTGACTGTCTGTTCTGATATCCGATAGTAAGTTTTTTGCCGGATTTCTTTGCTGCTTCAAGCATTGCTTTAGCATCAGCTGCGGTTTTAGCCATAGGCTTTTCGCACATAACGTGTTTGCCTGCTTCGAGAGCTGCGATGGAAACGGGCGCATGTTCTCTGTTGGGAGTACATACATGAACTACATCAATGGATTTGTCTGCAAGAAGTTCTTTGTAGTCAACGTAAACTTTCGCATCGGGTGTTCCGTATTTTGCTTTTGCTTCTTCTGCTCTTTCAATGATTAAATCGCAGAAAGCAACGAGTTCGACTTCTGGAATTTTAGCAAGGTTGGGAAGATGTTTGCCGTTTGCAATACCGCCGCATCCGACGATACCGACTTTAAATTTCTTCAACACTGATCATTACCTCCAAAATAAAATATTCAAGTGTTGATTTATTCTATCAAATAATAATCTGTCTGTCAATATGTTTTTATATTTTTTATAATTACATATGCGGATTCCGAATAACATATTGACATTCCGTTCATCAAAATGATATAATGAAATAATAATATTCCGGAAAAAGATAATGGGAAAACTCAGAAGTAAAATAAAAAATTCATCTGAACTGAAAAAAAGATTATTGCCCGCAGGTATTCAGCCTGACGGGAAAGTTTTTCTTTCTTCAGCCGAAGCAGGAGAATACCTTGTTTCAAAATACGGTAAACTTGATCATGAAATAATTGTTTTGCTTTTCTTCAAAAACAATTATCTTGTGTCTGAAAAAACAGTGTCGGGAAATTCTCGGGATGTATCAGCTTCAATCCGTGAAATAACCGCCGGTTATCGTATTGCATGCGCGGATTCGTTGATTATTGCCCATAATCATCCGTCCGGTGTCGCATTGCCTTCGGAACAGGATAAATTTGCTTTTGATGAATTGCTGAAATATTTTTCTTTTAACAAAATTTTTCTTTACGATAATATTATTTTTGAAGGTATTGATTTTATTTCTTATCGTGAAAGCGGATTGATACGAAAGGGGGATGACTGATGGATTCTTTCAAGCTTGTTTCAAGGTTCCGTCCCACAGGGGACCAGCCTGATGCTATAGAAAAGCTTTCAAACGGAATAGTAAACGGGATGAAGGAACAGGTTCTTCTCGGTGTGACGGGGTCCGGTAAAACTTTTACTATGGCAAACGTTATCGCAAACGTAAACCGTCCGACGATTGTTCTCGCGCATAATAAAACGCTTGCCGCTCAGCTTTGCGGAGAGTTCAGAGAATTTTTTCCCGAAAATGCCGTGGAATATTTCGTATCGTATTATGATTATTATCAGCCGGAGGCATATTTGCCGGGCAGAGATATCTATATCGAAAAAGACGCTTCGATCAACGACGAAATAGACCGTCTGCGTCATTCTGCAACCTCTGCGCTGTTTGAACGAAAAGATGTTATAATTGTATCAAGTGTCTCATGTATATATAATCTCGGTAATCCGGAAACATACGGGAATATGCTTGTCTCAATCAGAGTCGGTCAGCGTATCGACCGTGATGTGTTTATCCGTAAACTGATTGATATACGTTATACGCGCAACGATTTCGATATATCCAGAGGAACATTCAGAGTTAAAGGTGATGTTATCGAAATTATTCCGTCTTCATCTCAGAATACTGTTTTGCGTATAGAATTTTTTGATGATGAAATAGACAGAATATCCCTTATTGACTATGTTACGGGCGAAATACAGCGAAGAGTAGATTATTACGCTCTTTTTCCTGCCACCCACTATGTCGCAGATCAGGACAGTATAAAAAATGCCGTTGCCGAAATTATGGAAGAAATGGAAGAACGTTCCGCGTGGTTTACCGCTCAGAATAAACTTGTCGAAGCTCAGCGGATACGTGAGCGCACCATGTATGACATGGAATGTCTCACTCAACTCGGTTTTTGTCGCGGAGTGGAGAACTATTCGCGTATTCTTGCCGGCCGTGAACCGGGTTCTGTTCCTTATACTCTTCTGGATTATCTGCCGAAAGATTTCATTATGTTTATAGATGAAAGCCACGTAACCGTTCCGCAGGTCAGGGGCATGAGCGGAGGAGACAGGGCAAGAAAAACCAATCTTATAGATTACGGATTCCGCTTGCCTTCGGCATATGATAACAGACCGTTGAATTTCGATGAGTTCAACGGAAAACTCAATCAGGTTATTTATGTATCTGCCACACCGGCAGAATACGAAAGAAGCCGTTCCTCGCAAACAGTAGAACAGATTATTCGGCCTACGGGATTACTTGACCCTATTATCGACGTCAAACCGACAGAACATCAGATAGACGATCTTGTTTCCGAAATATATAAATGCACCGAAAAAAATGAACGTGTTCTCGTTCTTACTATTACGAAAAAGCTGGCAGAATCCATTTCTGAGTATCTTTCTTCGCTTGAACTCCGCGTTCAGTATATTCATCACGAGGTCGACACTTTTGACCGTGTAAAACTTCTGCAGGATTTGCGAAGCGGCGAATTTGACGTTCTTGTCGGAATCAATCTTCTTCGTGAGGGCCTTGACCTTCCTGAAGTTTCATTGATAGCGATTCTCGATGCGGACAAAGAGGGTTTTTTGAGAAACGAAACATCGCTTATTCAGATAATCGGCCGTGCTGCGCGTAATGTAAACGGCAGAGTAATTATGTATGCCGACAGTGTTACGCCAGCAATGGAAAAGGCAATAACCGAAACAGAACGCCGTCGCAAAATTCAGGAAGAATACAACCAGGAACACGGGATTATCCCTCAGTCAATCAAAAAATCGGTCAATGATACCTTTGCCGATGCTCCTCTTGATGATGATACCGAAAAAGTATCGAAAATGAAGAAGATGAGCGTAGAAGAAGAAAACAGACTGCTTAAAAAATTATCGGAAGAAATGCTTGAGGCTGCTAAAAAACTCGAATTTGAGAAAGCCGCAAAACTTCGTGACAAAATTAAAGAAATAAAAGCACATGGTAATAAAAGATGAAAGATAAAATTGTTATAAAGGGCGCAAGAGTCAATAACTTGAAGAACATCAACCTTGAAATTCCCCGTGATAAACTGATTGTGTTTACGGGACTTTCGGGAAGCGGCAAATCTTCTCTTGCATTTAATACCATTTATGCGGAAGGTCAGCGTCGCTACGTCGAATCCCTCTCATCGTATGCCCGTCAGTTTTTGGGTCAGATGGAAAAACCCGATGTAGACAGTATAGAAGGGCTTTCTCCTGCGATTTCAATCGACCAGAAAACGACATCGAAGAATCCTCGTTCCACGGTAGGCACAATTACCGAGATATATGATTATTTTCGTTTGCTTTATGCTCGTATCGGTATTCCGCATTGTCCCGTTTGCGGAGTTGAGATCAGACAGCAGACCATTGACCAGATTATTGATAAAATTTTGGCTTATCCGGAAAATACGAGAATACAGGTTCTTGCTCCTGTTATAAGAGGAAGAAAAGGCGAATATCTCAAAATTTTCGAGAGTCTGAAGAGAAGCGGTTATGTTCGTGTCCGTGTCGATAAGATTATGTATGATCTCGATGAACCGATTCATCTTGACAAGAACAAAAAACACGATATAGAGGCTGTCGTGGACCGTCTTTCGGTTCGCTCCGATGCCAGAAAACGTCTTACAGATTCCTGCGAGACTGCATCTAAACTTTCAAACGGTCTTATCTTGATTTATACGAATGACACGGAGGAAGAACAGATTTTCTCGCAGAGATATTCCTGTCCGGAACACGGTATCGGGATTGAAGAGCTTACGCCGAGGATGTTTTCTTTCAATAATCCGTTCGGCGCCTGCAAGTCATGTTCGGGACTCGGGTTTAACAATAAAATTAATCCCGATGCGATTATAACGGATAAGTCAAAGAGTATAATAGGCGACTGTATAGAGGCTCCGGGATTCGGAACTGTTTCTTCAAATCCGTCTCTTGCAAAAGCCTATGGGATGATACTTAAAAAATACAATCACAAAATGTCAGATCCCGCATCCGAATGGTGTCCGGAGGCTTTCAATGAAATCATGTACGGCGACGAATATTTCGAGGGCGTTATTCCGACATTGATGAGACGATATCAGTCTTCCACAAGCGAATATGTCAAATCGCAGATAGAGTCATTGATGGAAAACGAAATATGTGAGGATTGCCGCGGAACAAGACTCAATGAGATTTCAAGAGCTGTTACCGTCAACGGTAAGTCCATAAACGAAGTCTGCGATATGCCTATAAATAAAATATACGAATTTTGCGATAATCTTGAGCTCTTCGGCAACGAATCCATTATCGCCGGACAGATTCTGAATCAGATAAAAAGCAGACTGAATTTTTTGAGCAATGTCGGTCTGGACTATCTTACGTTGTCCAGACCTTCCGCAACATTGTCCGGCGGCGAAGGACAGCGAATCCGTCTTGCAACACAGATAGGTGCATCTCTTGTCGGTGTTCTTTATATCCTTGACGAACCGAGTATCGGGCTTCATCAGCGTGATAATTCAAAACTTATCAAAGCCCTTACAAATCTTCGTGATATAGGTAATACGCTGATTGTTGTCGAGCATGATGAAGAAACGATTCTTTCTGCGGATTATATTGTCGAAATCGGTCCCGGGGCAGGTGTTCACGGCGGCGAAGTCGTTGCGACCGGAACTCCGGAAGATATCAAGAACTGTCTTGCATCCGTTACCGGTGACTATCTGTCCGGACGTAAAAAAATCGAGATTCCGGCCAAAATACGCAAAACCGACAGGGGATTTATCACCGTAAAAAATGCCCGTGAAAACAATCTTAAAAATATCGACGTCGATTTCCCGATAGGTGTCTTTACCTGTGTCACCGGCGTTTCCGGTTCGGGTAAATCAAGTCTTGTAAATGAGATTCTTTATAAGTTCCTTGCCTCTAAAGTCAACCGCGTGAAATGCAATCCGGGCAAGGCTGACGATGTCGTCGGTTGGGAATCGATAAATAAGGTTGTAAATATCGATCAGAGTCCGATAGGAAGAACTCCGAGGTCAAATCCCGCAACTTATACAAAAGTTTTCGATGAGATCCGCGATTTGTATTCAAAGCTTCCCGAGGCAAAAGCGCGTGGATATACGAGCGGAAGATTTTCATTTAACGTTCAGGGCGGTCGGTGCGAAGCCTGCGGCGGCGACGGAATGGTAAAAATCGAAATGCATTTTCTGCCGGATATTTATATTCCGTGTGACGTTTGCGGCGGAAAAAGATATAACCGTGAAACTCTCGAAATAAAATATAAAGACAAGAATATTGCCGATGTTCTCGAACTTACGGTCGAGGAAGCCGTAAAATTCTTCGAGGCGATTCCGTCGATATCAAAAAAGATGAAAACATTGTATGATGTCGGATTGGGCTATATAAAAATAGGGCAGTCATCGCTTACTCTTTCGGGCGGTGAGGCGCAGCGTGTCAAGTTGGCGACCGAACTTTCAAAACCGGCAACAGGTAAGACGTGTTATATACTCGATGAACCCACTACAGGTCTTCATGCCGACGATGTCAATAAACTGATCAAAATTCTTGATCGCCTTGTCAATGCCGGAAATACGGTAATAGTGATTGAACATAATCTTGATGTTATAAAGTGCTCGGATTATATTATCGATCTTGGTCCCGAAGGCGGAGATGCCGGCGGAACTGTTCTTGTTGCAGGCACGCCCGAAGACGTTATGTCCTGTGAAAAGTCTTATACCGGTCAGTATCTTAAAAACATATTTGCCGGTCATAAGAGACTTGAATAAAATGATATGATTGGTTATAAAAGAATCTTTGCAGCAAACAGCCGAAGCAAAAGCTTCGGCTGTTTGTGTATGTAAAAATTGTTTGCGGTATTATTCCGAAATCTGCATAAGCATTACCGATTAATTATTGTGCATTAAATACTATACTGCAAGTTTAACTATAATTCCGGCTATTGAAAGCGTTTTTTCTTTTTTGTTATCTATTGTAAATATCTTTATAGTGAACAATGAACCTTCCCTCGCTTTCGGGACCATTAACAAAATCATAAAACGCCGAACCGGAAAGTTCGATCCACTCAACATTCTCGCCATTGCAGTTTTTATCTGCCCAAATAAAATATTTTTTCATTATTCGTAATCTCCTTGTTTTTTGAATTTTGGTTTTTGTTTTTGAAATCAAAATTCGGAGATTACGGATATTCAGCTATGTAGCAAAGCCACTTATAAAACATAAAAGTCCTTTCTCAAGCATAAGGCCTGAAAAAGGACATAGAGAAACCGTACAAAGCAAATTCGAGCACAAAAAAGGCGCCGACGATTGAATCCAAATAGGGTATTGAC
>JAZQQT010000064.1:0-12036 GCA_045629205.1 Eubacteriales bacterium | reverse complement strand
CGGTTCGCACGCAAGCGCAAGGCTAGACAAACCGAGAGTGTCGATTTCCGTATCCGTCAGAGATTTTGCCGTCTTGCTGAGGAACCCTTCGGCAAACGCCCAATAGGTATTAAGGTCAAGCCCGACTTTGGACGTATCATCGCAATCCTCTTCGACAAAGTTTGCGGCAAAACGGACAGCGTCGCCGAAATCATGACCGACGAGCCCCGGCATTACGGTATCGAGATCTATGACGACAAGCGGTTTGAGAGTGTCTTTATCAAATAGAACGTTATTTATCTTTGTATCGTTATGGGTCACGCGGAGAGGGATTTTTCCTTCGTTATACAAATCTGTCAGTCTGCATGCGACATCCTCGACCGACAGAAGCCATTCGGTTTCCTCTTTACATTCTTTAGCGCGGCCGCAGGAATCTTTTGCAACAGAGGCTTTGAAATTTTCGTATCTTTTACGTGTATTATGAAAGTCAGGGATAGTGAAATAAAGCCGTGACGCGTCAAAATCCTTGAGCAACATCTGAAAATCACCGAATGCTTCTCCGGAATGGCGAACTATGTCAAGGTCCTCACCGACATCAAAGGTTACGGAAGGAATATAGTTGCTGAGACGCCAGAAACCATCTTCGTCCATCAGATAGTTATTACCGTCTTCCGTATGATGAAAATGAAGAGTCGTGTCGTCGGGAATCAGATTCCTGATATACGTTGTGACCTTATCGATATTTGCCATCAGTTCGACAGGTTTGGTGAAGGCGACGGTATTTATTCTCTGAACGAGGTATGACTTGATTCTTGCCATACCGCTTCCGTCGTCACAAAGATAATTGACCTTGTAAGTTTGATTGACGTTGCCGTTTTTTATTTCCTCATAGGAAAAAAATAAACCCGGAAGACGGAATTTCTTGCCGACATGCAGCAAAATATCGGTTACTTCGGGAATCATTTCTGTTTGATCTGACATAATTAAACCTTTCAAAAAATAATAAAATATATGAAATACTATCTGCGTATATCGTTATCCAACTCTCTGAATATGCTCCACAAATAACTGGCGCCGAAAACACCCAACGCTTTCGGTCCGCAATCGGGATCCTCTATCCATTTTGCATAAGCAATATTAACACTGGCTCTTGTTATCGACTTTTTCCGACGACTCACAAACAATTCGTTTCCTTTTACAACGATGCTGAATTCAAGCCCCTTTACGGTCCGGAACAAATGATCCTGTTTATCGGTAATCATATTCCACAAAGCAGTTTCGCTATTCGTATAGCCCGATGAATCAGCAAGCCGCCCCATATGATCACTCCGTTCAAAAAAACTTCAGACTAACTGTGTCATTCCTAAAACAAACCGAATCGCTTTAAATTCAAAAGACATTATCAAAGCCCGCCGATCATGGACGTTATAACAGATACACAGTATTTTAAACCAGCTTTTTCTATATATATATTATATTAAAAAAATAAAAAAGTCAATATATATTATAATTAATGAAAAGTAAGATAGTCAGTATTATTTTATAGACAAAATATTTTTTTTTACGAAAAAAAACATCCGATATTCAATATTGCGACATTGAAAAAATCAAGTATTCATCAACAAAAGCAATAAAAGCATGATGAAAATAAAAATAAAAAGCGGATGAGGATGCAGCAAAAGAACAATCGAATAACATAAAAAATTAATATTTATTTGATAAAATCTTTACAATAAAAATTTATTAAAATTGTAACTTTTATTTGACAATTTTCAACAGAATCAATAAAAAAATCACATGCATAATTTTTACATGTGATTATTTTTATTATAAATCAGAAAATGAAATCCGGTCGCTTCGGATATATTAATCACCTATGTTTATCCACGTCGAAGGACGAACGCCGGCACTGATATCAAATGAACCGTATCCGGAATAATATATATTCCCGCTATTGTCAACACAAGCTGCATATCCTTTGTCGTGGTCCGGTGAACGAAGCCACCATCTGCAGGAAATGTTTCCGTCGGCGGCATTACCGATTGTGAATATTTCCTGGCTTACGGCATATGCAGTCGGAACACATATTCTTAATTCCGTGTTTATTATATATTTATTAAATTCATCAACACTCAAAATGAATATATTATCATTCGAAACCACGGCAGAGTCACTGCCGTCAACAGATGTTTCAATCGGAGCTATTGCAGTTGTTTGTATAATGTTTTTTTCATCTGCGCTGAATGAGAAATTATAGAAAACGCCATTCAACCAATTTCTTAACACACAGTTTTCCCATGTCGAATCTTTGCTGACAGAATCATAAGACTTACAATCGAGAGCATATTTGCTTATCAGCAATATTGCGTTTCCTTCTTTTGCAATAACATACCATTCTATATCTTCTTTGCCGTTCTTAATGTCGTTATCCTGCTCGTAAGAACCGAAATATACCGTATCACCGACATCAGCCTGTTTAAGCTTTGCGGGTTTATACTGTTCGAAAATACTGTCGGCTTTTTCTTTGCTGTCCTTATAACCGTTAAGCGCAATCAAACTGTCATACGCTTCAACTATGTTGCCGGCATTTAGTAATTCGATAGCAGCGTTGTATTTATCTTCCGTTATGGCCGACTCACACGCTTCGATCTGTTTTTTACTGTCTTTATAATCACCTAAAGCGGCAAAAGCAGCAATCGCTTCATCATATTTACATTCAAGCAAAAGTATATAGGCTGCTCTGTAATTTGCCTCCGTTATTCCGGTTTTGCAAGCCTCGATCTGCTCTTTACTGTCTTTATATCCGTCAAGATCTTCGAAAGCGGTGATCGCTTCATTATATTTACCGTCATTCATCAGCCTGACAGCATTATTATATTTGCCGGAAGGAAGAATAACAGTAAATAAAACAACGATAAGTGCGATACAGACACAAACAACCGGAATGACGACCGCCAAAACTTTTTTGCTTTTATTTCCGGATTTGTTGGTTTCGGAAATCTGTGCCATATAAACCTCCAACTTATTATAACTGATTTGATATATATTATCCGTCAAACATGACATTTATGTGACAAACATAACACTGAATACACGAAGCACAAAGAAAATAAACAATTAAAAAGGTATCGCTTCTTTTTGAGAAACAACAATACGACTTTTTTCAGCTGCAGACGCAATCGCTTCCTGAATGGAATATCCCGACATTATATAATGAAAATAAACCGCTCCGTAGCAGTCCCCTGCTCCGACTGTGGAAACGACTTCCGTCTTTGCCGGTTTGCCGGACTCATAAAACATATTTTTTTCAGTATCATATACTCGGGAGCCGTGTGCGCCCATCGTATATAAAACGTGTTTGATATTCGGATAATTGCGGGATATTCTGACAGATATATCATCATTTCCGGCGGAAATGAGATCGTAATCGGTAAGAAAATGCGCTTCTTCATCACTCAGTTTGAGAACGGTCGCTTTTTTCAGACAAACATCCGTTGTTTCGGGAGAAGAACAGCCTTCGCGGATATTTATATCACAGAAAATCTCTCTGAATCGATAAGAATCAAGTATGGTATTGAGTGCAGCCGACGAATTCCCGCGCTGCGCAAGAGTACCGAAATAAAGAGCATCCGGCTGCAGCTCATTTATAAATCTGAGCAATCCGGAATCTGCCGTGATATTATCGTATGCCGTATTCTGTAAAACACGAAAAGACGGTGCACCGTTTTTATCGAGGGAAACCATGCATTTCCCCGTCTCAAAATCGTTTGTTTGGATCAAATCCGTTTTGATGTTATATTTTTCGGCATAATCGAAAGCTTCCCTTCCCAGGCTGTCTTTCCCGACCGCAGAGAGAAGATAAGTTTCGTCACCGAGCAATCCGATATTTGCCGCGAAGTTGAAAGCGGCGCCGCCTATTGTTCGCTCTGTTTCGTAAACGTCCCAGATTATTTCGCCGAATACAAGTATTTTCATATACTACTCCGTCTGATTGATGTTTTTAAGACTGATATACGGATCTTGCGGTTTGCGTAAAGCATAAATCCTTGACAGAAGATCAAGGACATTTTCTTTAGGCTGTATGAATTCTGAATTATGGCTTCGTATGAACCACTTTGCTTCAAGAGAAGAAAGTTTTTTTATTGTTTCTTTGAGGACCGTGACATTGAACACAACTCGATTATTCAAAACGGAGCCGTATACCGCGTCACCAAGAAAGGCATACTCACCGTTCACCTCAAGTCCGAGACAGCCTTTTGCATGAGAAGACGGCAACGGAAATATATGGATTTTAACTCCGTCATATTCAATTAAATCGTCGTAAACAGCAACTGCCGACGGAAACTTTTCTTTTGCGTAATGACCGCACATAAGAGTATCATAACGCACTCTTTTTACGTTTGCGCTGTGATCATAATGAAAATGCGAAAGAATAATATTTTTTTTACAGTTTATCGCGTTTACAGCGTCGGCAGCTTCATCGGAAGCTCCGACGTCAAATATCCATGCGGCATCTTTACCGCGTATCACTCCGACCTCGGCAGACAATGGATTTTCAGATTTGGGGAAATATGAAATATAGTCGTTTATTTCTATCATAATCATCAAAAGAGCTGTCACAGAATGCGACAGCTCATATATTTATATTCAGCAGGGATGAACCTTATTGACTTTATCGGCATATTCTGCGTCTATGCCGTATTTTGCAGCCTGACGGTATGCAAAGAAATTCTTTGCAACCTGTTCAAAGAGAGCATACGACAATACGTCCTCGTCCTGTTCAACATATTCCGCACACGCACTGCGGATATTATTGAGCTGAGGGGGAATCAAGTCTGCGGGACGGCAGGTAATTCTTTCTTCGTCACCGATTATCTTCTTGACGAAATCCGGATCGATATCAACCGGAGTTTTGCCGTATTCGCCGCGAATAAGACCTTTGAACTCTTTTGAAACATTATTGTATCTGCCGAACAATACGTTAAAGACAGCCTGTGTTCCGACTATCTGAGAAGTCGGAGTAACAAGCGGCGGATATCCTGCGTCAGCGCGGACACGAGGAACCTCGTCGAGCACATCCTGGAACTTATCTTCCTTTCCTGCCTGTTTAAGCTGGGAAACGAGATTTGAAAGCATACCGCCCGGAACCTGATAAGTCAAAGCATTCGCGTCGACACTGAGGACCTTTGTATTAAGCTGACCGCTCTTAAGATATTTTTCACGCAGGGGAGCAAAGAAAGAACGAACTTCGTTTAATTTATCCATACTGAGTCCGGTATCGTATTCTGTTCCCTGTAAAGCGGTAACAAAAGGCTCTGTCGGCGGCTGAGAAGTTCCCATAGACATCGGAGATATTGCGGTATCAACGATATCAACACCAGCTTCAACGGCTTTTAAAAGAGTCATAGACGCAAGCCCCGCGGTATAGTGAGTATGAAGCTGAACCGGGATACTAACGCTTTCCTTCAGCGATTTAACAAGATCGTATGCTGTATAAGGCTTGAGCAGGCCTGCCATATCTTTGATGCAGATCGAATCCGCGCCCATATCTTCCATCTGTTTTGCGAACTCAACAAATTTATCTACGGTATGAACAGGGCTTATGGTATAACTGATGGCAGCCTGAACATGTCCGCCTTCTTTTTTTGCAGCCTTAACAGACGTTTGAAGATTACGCGGATCATTGAGAGCATCAAATATTCTTATAATATCGATACCGTTTGCTATTGATTTCTGAACAAAATATTCAACGACATCATCTGCGTAATGACGATATCCGAGAATACTCTGTCCTCTGAAAAGCATCTGCAATTTTGTGTTTTTTACATTATCGCGGATAATACGAAGACGCTGCCAAGGATCTTCATTAAGAAAACGCATACAGCTGTCGAATGTTGCGCCGCCCCACGCTTCAAGAGAATAATAGCCAACAGCATCAAGAGCTTTAAGCGCCGGAAGCATTTCTCCCGTGGTCATTCTGGTGGCAATAAGTGACTGATGTGAGTCTCTCAGCACCGTTTCCGTTATTTTTACTTTACTCATTTCTTACCTCGATATTATCAGTTGAAAAGACTGAGGAATACGCCTGCAGCTACGGCGCTGCCTATAACTCCGGCAACATTCGGGCCCATAGCATGCATAAGAAGGAAATTTGAAGGATTTTCTTTTGACCCGACGACCTGTGAAACACGCGCTGCCATCGGCACTGCCGAAACGCCGGCAGATCCGATAAGGGGATTTACTTTTCCGCCTGTGACAAGATACATAAGCTTTCCGAAAAGGATCCCTCCGGCGGTTGCGATTGAAAACGCAATCAATCCAAGCCCGATTATCATAAGAGTTTCAAGTTTTAGAAAATTTTCCGCAGTTGCCGTAGAACCAACGGTTACGCCGAGGAATATTGTAATTATATTACAAAGTTCATTCTGAGCAGTCTTGCTTAATCTGTCGGCGACACAGCATTCTTTGAACAAATTACCGAGCATAAGCATACCGACAAGAGGAGCCGCATCAGGAACGATCAGAACGATCACTATCGTAACGACTATCGGGAAAAGAATTCTTTCTTTTTTTGATACGGGACGAAGCTGTTCCATAACTACAGCACGTTCTTTTTTTGTGGTGAGAGCCATCATGATCGGCGGCTGAATAATAGGCACGAGTGCCATATAAGAATAAGCTGCTATTGCAATAGCGCCGAGAAGATGAGGAGCAAGCGTTTTTGTGACAAGGATTGCCGTTGGTCCGTCGGCTCCGCCTATAATACCGATAGCAGCAGCCTCGAGAGCATCAAAACCAAGAAGCAAAGCTCCGGTAAAGGTTATGAATATACCAAGCTGTGCGGCTGCGCCGAGAAGCAGACTCTTAGGATTGGCAATTAACGGTGAAAAATCCGTCATTGCGCCGATACCGAGAAATATCAACGGCGGATATATACCCAATTTAACGCCGAGATAAAGTAAATCAAGGACTCCGCCGCTATGAATAATTCCGTCCATATCCAATTGACCGTTCGCAAAAAATTCGGGATGCATAACACCCGAAAGCGGCAGATTAGCAAGCAGCATACCGAATGCTATCGGAATCAGAAGAAGAGGTTCAAAGCCTTTTGCGATAGCAAGATAAAGCAAAACGCAAGATATTGCTATCATAATGATTTCACCGCCGGAAAAGAGCTGAACTATTCCGGACTTTGAGAAGAAATCACCGATGATTTCAAAAATGTTCAAGGTTGATAACCTCCGGTAATCAGTTTAATGAAACAAGAACGTCGCCGGTATTGACGGAAGCGCCCTGCTGAACATTTACGGAAGCAACGGTACCGTCTTGCCCTGCTTTGATATCGTTTTCCATTTTCATTGCTTCGAGAACGCAGAGAATGTCACCTTTTTTAACGCTATCCCCTGCTTTAACATTTATTTTATTCACGGTTCCGGGCATGGGAGCAGTTACCGAAACTGCGCCGGATACAGATACGGGAACAACAGGCGCCGAAGTCTGAACAGGAGCGGCAATCTGCACAGGAGCAGCGGATGTGCCTACTTCTTCAACTTCTACCTCATAAGTATTTACAACGCCATTTGCATTTTTAATTTTAATATTCAATTTCTTCATTATATTATCCCCCGATTAAATTCTTTTGAAAGATTTTACACGATAATGTTTTTTTGCCTGCGCCGGATCATTGGCATAATAAGCGTCTACTGCGGCGGCTATTACTGCCGCAATTTCGGCATCATCTTCGGAATTGTCAATTATATTCTTTTCCGGTTCGATTTTCTTTTTAACTTCTGGCTGCTTACGCTTATTCGGAATGGTATACATAAAAAGCTCGAAGAGTTTGATAATTGCCATAAGAATAATCAAAACAATAAAAACGACAGATAATCCGACGGCCGAAATTTTAAGTCCGTAAAGCAAACGTCCGCCGAAATCGGAAGGAACTTCAGCAACCGATTCCTGCTGCGTCGTGATTTCGGCAGTTAAATCTTCTGTAAAGCCGTTAATTTCCTCATCCATAATAAATCTCCTTACATAAACATATTGAATGAAGATATGATCAACTGTCTGACAGTCATAGGTTCGATAATATCGTCAACATATCCGCGTTTTGCGGCTTCTAACGGAGAAGAAGCAACTTCTCTGTATTTCTCGATCGCAGAATTACGCGCGGCAACAGGATCGGGTGCGCCGTCGAATACTCCGTCGGCAAAAAGCAATCCCCCGACTTCGGGAGTCAGCGGAGCTATTTCGGCAGTAGTAAACGCAAGATACACATCTGCGCCTGCAGACTTCGGACACATTGAAACATATCCGGATCCGAAAGCCTTATGAATTGCAACCGTAACCATGGGAACATCGGCATTTGAATATGCGCTGACAAGAGTAGCGCAGTCCTCAATATTTTCCGCGGAGTCGGGAGCAAACCCTTCGGTATCAGCAAAAGTAAGAATGGGAAGATCGTATGAATCGCAGAAATCTATAAACTTGGACAGTTTCTTTGCGGCAGCGCTGTCGAGAGCACCGTTTTTGACCGACGGCTGATTTGCGCAGACACCGATCGCCATTCCTCCGACCTTGATTAATGCCGTTACGACATTCTGAGCATTTCCGTCAGATACATATATAACATTTCCGTTATCAGCTACTGCTTCGATTACTTCTTTGACATCATAATTATCATTAATCAAAACGGAATTCAATTCGGGAAGAAGTCTGTTTACATCATCGGATTCTTCTTCATCCTGTATTACGGATAGAAAAGCTCTGACTGATTCAAAACATTCGTCTTCGGTTTCGCAAACCTTACTGACATACCCGCTTGCAAATCCGTCATTTGCGGTTCCGCTTGATTCTTTTCCGGTAACAGCTTTTGCAACCAGTGGAGAAGTAAGGAAAAGCGACGCGTTTTTAAGCATTACGGTATAATCCGCAATAGCCGGGACGAAAGAAAATGCGCCAGTGCAGTTACCGCAGACCACGCTGATATGCGGGCATATTCCGGCAACGCGTGTAAACGCGGCAATAACCGAAGCGTATCCCTGAAGGGCATCCATTCCCTCGCCCGCTCTGATACCTCCGCAATCGATAAAAGATACGATAGGAGCCTCGGCTTTTGCTGCCAACTCAATCAAATCGCATATTTTTTTCGCATGCATTTCACTTATACTGCCGCCCATAACCGACGGATCCTGCGCAAACGCGTAACAAAGCAAGCCGTCTACGGAACCGTATCCTGTAACTACGCCCTCGGCTTCGGCAACGAATCCCGATTCAGTAGGTCTTTGTCTGACAAACACTTCCGTTTCAAAAAAAGAGTCTTCGTCGAAAAAGGATTCCAATCTGTTTAAGGCAGTTGATTCGGAAACCGATTCGGCTTTTTCGCGAATAGCAAAAAATCTTTCGGTTGTTCCCTGAACATCCATTATTAATCCCTCCGAATATTATATACAAATCAATAAATACTATTGAAAAAAAATGAAAATCAACAAATTTCACCATTAAAAAGTATATCATAAATAATCGTGAAATACAACTGATTTTTTCAAAATGTTTTCAACAAAAAATACCGGAGCAAAGCCCCGGTATCATACCCGAAATATTACTGTTTTTTTATTGCGATAATCCTGTTTGACGGAATCCATTTTTTATTGAGAACAACGAGAAAAATTAAATACCCGATAATCGCTGCCAAAATAATCAGAAGCAGCCATGGAGAAACTGAGCATAACCACACCCCGACAAAAAGCAATATTACCGGAATGAGAAAAATAAAAGCCATAAGCCACAGAGCAATACCCTTCTCATCCGATTCAACATCAACCTTATCCCCGACATCGGCGCCGATATCATTTACAGCACATATTTCTATTTCCGTTTTTTTACATGCTCCGGAAGCAGCGCATCCTTCACATGATACGGGACGAGGGGTTGACAGATATGCCATACCGTTTTTGATTTTTGTTACTTCGCCGCAAACAATCATATCATTGCTCTTCCGGTTGATTTTCTTTTTCGACAAGATCAACGGCAACATACGGACGGTTTAACTTACCGTAAGCAAGTTCACCCGAGATATTTACCGTAACAGGATGATCTCCGGATTCATTGATTGCTCCGAGATCAATAACGCAGGTAAGGAAGCTTTTACTGATCTGATTAAGCGCCGTTACCGAGCCTCTGAGATACAGAGTAAACTCCTTTGATTTAATAACAGGCACTTTATCTGCGGGAACACCGAGAAAAGTAATCGTTCCGTTTTCGATACCGAGTGCAATATCCTCAGATGTAAATACAATCTTTGTTTCGGAAACAGTTTCTGTATTATACGATAAGTTGACGTCAATCATGTCTGTTTCGGGATTGATCCCGACATATGAATAATCTGCGGAAACCGGGAGCGAACGCTGAACCGTAACCTGACTGCCCGCAATCTGTTCTGTCAAAACAGATTCAAGGCGAATCTCAGTCATTGCATCCAGAACACTCCGCACGCCCTTAACGACAACGGATTTAAGGGGAATTTCACACTTGATATATGAAGACTCATCTCCTCCGAACGAGTTAAGCAGCGAACAGGTCAAAGGAAGTGTTTTCTGATATGAAATATCGGTTGAAATAGTTACTGTTTCAGCGGAAACGGTAAGATTTGTCTTGCCGATTTTTTCATTGTTTATTCCGAGAAGCGATATTCCGGAAACATCTGCCGAGGAGGTCGTTTTACCGCTGATATCGCAGTAAACGGCAACCTTACCTATCTGAAGAACGGCCGCACTCGGCCCGGAAATTTCGATCGTAGATGGTGTTACCGAATAATTATCCAAAACATAACCGTCTGCCAACTGCCCAGACATAATAATTTCTATCGGAAAATCCTTGACGATCGTAGTATCAAACGTGCAAAAAATCTCGGCAGGTTCAACAGTGACTACATTAACATCAGCGGATGCTGTTTTAACTTTAATCGGAAGATTGAATCCTCCCGACGTAGTTACCTGAGACAAATCAAGATTGGCAGAAATTTTATCTTTTGAAAAATTCATCAAACCGGAACGTGACCCCTCAACAGTCACGGTTACGGTCAAATCGGACGATATGCCTTCGACAAGCGATAAGCCGTAATAACTCGGAACAGAGCCGTCCATCTCGATTTTAACAGGTATTTTTGTGTATACCGACGATTTGAGAGGATTAACGATGTTTATCACATACATCCAGATACATATTCCGAGAATAAGAGATATGATTATCTGAAACGCCTGGCTGTGAATTACCTTTGCAAACCATAGTGAAACACGTTTAAAGAATACTTTCATTGCTCAATATCCTCCCCTGTTTCTTTTTTCGTTGTATCTGATTTTGTTTCGCCGACTGAACGTTTCTTTTTTAATTTACCGGCAATATTTTTTACCAATCCTTTATTTTCACTGTTGTCGGTTGTAACAAGCAATGATTCACGCAATAAGGAAGAAAGTTTTTCGGGCGTAATACGTCTCGCTATTTCCCCGTTTGCGGCTACCGAAACAATACCCGTTTCCTCCGAAACCACCACAGCAAGAGCGTCAGAGACTTCCGTGATTCCGACTGCAGCATGATGGCGAGTACCCAAATCCGAATCCATTTGCTTCTCGCTGAGAGGAAGAATGCATCCGGCGGCGTATATTCTGCTGTCTCTGATAATTACAGCCCCGTCGTGAAGCGCAGAATTCGGAAAAAACAAATTCCGCAGAAGAGGAGCTGAAACTTTTGCATCTGTTATTGCCCCTGTTTTGATCACTTCCCCGAGTTTTGTTTCGCGTTCGATTACTATAAGCGCACCGGTCTTTGAAAGTGACAGATTTGAAACAGCCGAGACGACAGCCGTAATCATTTCTATTGATTTTGCATCTTTGGAAAGACCTGACTCCGTAGACTTTATAAAAGACAGGCTCTTAAAACCGGATCTTCCGACTCGTTCAAGCATACTTCTGAGCTCGGGTTGAAACAGTATAAGAACGGCAAAGAAACCGAATTCAAGAAGAGAATTAATAATATGATGCGTTGCATAAAGATTAAGAA
>JAZQQT010000063.1:0-2252 GCA_045629205.1 Eubacteriales bacterium | reverse complement strand
CGTCGATAGCGTCGTCGACCGTAACTATACCGACGAGTCTGTTTTCGCCGTCAACAACCGGTAATGCAAGAAAGTCGTATTTCGAAAGAGTTCTCGCAACTTCTTCTTTGTCGTCTGTTGTGGTCATTGATACTATATTTGTATCCATGATATCGCCGATTCTCGCATCGGCAGGGGATATAAGTAATGTTTTTGCCGTTATCAAACCGATGAGGTGTCTGTTGATATCTGTTACGTAACAAGTATATATCGTTTCTTTGTCAAGAGCTGTTTTTCTGATGTATTGCAATGCGCCGTCAACAGTAAGATTCTCCTTCAGTAAAACATATTCTGTAGTCATGACAGCTCCGGCGCTGTCTTCCGGGTATTTCAGAAGTTCATTGACGGTTTTTCTCGTTGCAGGCGAAGCGTTTTTCAGTATTCTGCTTACAACGTTTGCCGGCATTTCTTCGATGATATCAACCGTATCGTCAAAGTATAATTCGTCAAAGACTTCCTTCAGCTCGGCATCACTGAATGAGTCTATAAGCTGCTTTTGTTTATCGGGATCCATTTCGACAAAAACTTCGGCAGCAGGTTCTTTAGGAAGAAGTCTGAACAACATCGTAAATTCATTTCTGTTCAGTTCATCTTCAAGTTGTGCGATATCCGCAGGCTGACAGTCGTCAAGAATCTTGCGTATATCAGCGTATTTTCTGTCTGAAATCAATTCCTTGAGCGTATCTGCAAGGTCAAGTGTGTCTGTCATTTTTCGTTCTCCTTTTTAACGTATAATGACAGAACGGATAATTATACCCCCTTGCGTTTATCTGTTTGCTGTTTGGCAGAGGATAAATGCCCAATGGGGAGGCTTATCGCTTTTTCGTCGTCCGTCTGTCGCCTGGGTTGTATTACTGTTACCGGCTTCCATTTATCCTCACCTCCTTGAATTTATGATTTATCAATAAAATGTTGCAACTTGTTCGTCAGGACATTCTGCTGACCCGATTGAAAGAATATTCAGTATCGGTCCCTTTCCTTTATACATTTGATGCTTTTCAATTGTGATTCTTGCTGTTATAGTTGCCCAGTCGTTTGTTTTAAACGAAGGTTTTATTGCGTATTTACATACAAATGCTCTGTATGTTATATCGTTTGTGCAGCAGACCATTACGTGTCTGCCCATGCAGAAAATATCTTTTCCGCCTCTTGTTTCGTTAAAGACCATTCCTTTGAATTTGACTGTTTTTCCGTCGTATTTTTCCATTTCTTCGGAAATATCACGATACCATAATGCGTAATCTCTGTCTTCGATTTCTATTATCGGAGCGTCAATGTCAAAAGGCAGCGGATCTTCGGTTTCGTCATACCATACTTTTCCGTCTGCGTAAATATACGCGATAGCGATTTGACGGCTTATACTTCTGATGATTTTATGAAATTCATCAGTGTCTGTTTTTTCGGATGCACGGTTGAATATGAGCATCTGCGATGTTGAAAGTTTATCAACGGTTTGCTGTCTCATATTCGCGTTATAGGTTATGAATTTCGTTGCGTCTGCGAAACACATCTGACGGAATATAAACCAGTTTTCCGGCATTGCATTATAAAGATTCTGTATTGCCCACATACCGTTATATTCAATGAGTATGTGCTTTGGTTTATATTTCTTTTCAAAAGCAATAAGATTATCTTCCGTTAAATCAGATTCGTTTTCAATCGTTTGGATTGAAACTTTTTGAGTGGGGAAAACACGCGGGTCATATTCTTCAATACCTTCCTCGCAAAGAAGAACAAGAATGTTTTCTCCTGTATTAAATTCTTTATCGCACAGACTGTCCTGTATAAAAGTTGTTTTTCCTGATTCCAGAAATCCGGTGAAAACGTAAACCGGTATGTCCTGTTTGGGCATTGTTTCCTCACTGATTATTTAATGAAAAGTTTTTTGATGGCTTCTTCGTTGATTTTTGAACCAATAACGCAGATTCTGCCTGTTACTTCGGCAGAACCGGTTCTGACATCGGGTGTTCCGGGAACGTAGTCAAAATGAATCCAATTTCCGTCATGTCCGGCAACTATACCTTTTGCGCGTAAAATCTCGCCGTATGTTTCTTCTTTATAAAGTTCGTTAAGCATAGCAGTGACTTCTTCAATATAGTATTCGTCTGCGGTTTCTTCACCCCAACTCTGGAATACCTCGTCGGCATGATGGTGATGATGGCCGTGATGATGGTGTTCGTGATGTTCTTCGTTTTCGTCATCGTCGTCATCAT
>JAZQQT010000062.1:0-13323 GCA_045629205.1 Eubacteriales bacterium | reverse complement strand
TGTCTTGGTAGACAAATGTGGGGTTTTTGTTGGAGCGGAATACGGGGCTCGAACCCGCTACCTCGACCTTGGCAAGGTCGCGCTCTACCAGATGAGCTAATTCCGCATTTATCTCCGCTCGTTGTCGGGTCGGAGATGGTGCCTCCGGTCGGAATCGAACCAACGACACGGGGATTTTCAGTCCCCTGCTCTACCAACTGAGCTACAGAGGCAAAAAAATGGCGACTTGGAAGGGATTCGAACCCTCGACCTCCGCCGTGACAGGGCGGCGTTCTAACCAGCTGAACTACCAAGCCATTTACAATGGTGGGAGTTACAGGACTCGAACCTGTGACCCTCTGCTTGTAAGGCAGATGCTCTCCCAGCTGAGCTAAACTCCCGTGCGAACACAATTTTTGCGTCGGCTTAACTATAATACCACACGTCCGCCATATTGTCAATACCCAATCGCAAAAAAAGTTGTGAACATTTTATGACGACAAAAAAATAACGGCAGCAGTCCGTCTGCCGCCGTTATTACGGGATAACTTTATTTTGAGCTGATTATTTTTCGGAGACGGGAAACTTCATCTATTTCATCGTGCTTTTCGCTATAAAATCCGTCTTCCTCCGCTTTTTTCCAATTTACTATAACAGCACTTATCGTCTGCTTACCGTCAAGATGCACATCTTTATTTACAATATAATTTTTCTCAATCAATTTATCCATTGCGGTTTCGGCTATCAGCTTATTACCTCTGCCGTTTTCGAGAACTTTTTTAATTATTTCTTTGCGGGTGGGCTTATACCCTTCCCGACTTTTTATTGCCGTAAATATTTTTTCGTAATACGGTCTGAAAATATCAAGCTCGCCCGGAACCGTTTCCGTCCAAGAAGCGATGCTCTGAAGCTGAGAACTGAATGCATCTTTTACGCCGTAAATCCCTACCTCTTTTTTAAGATCATTCCTTAAAAAAGTTACAACCGAGCTGAAATGACCGTCGCCGGAGAAAATAATAAAAGTATCTATATTCTTTTCCGACATCGCTTTTCTGTAAATATAATCAAGCATGATAAAATCGGTAAAATCTTTTTTATGTGTGCCGGTTCCCGTCGGCGCCGTATAAATTATCGTGTTGGTTATCTCTCTTATGCGAGGTATTTCGTTTGCCAAGCTCTGATTTGAAAAATCGGCAAAAAACATTATTTCTTTAACATCGAACCTTTTGTCGAGTTCCGTTTTCCAGTCTTTGAGATTTGGTTTTATCTCAAACATTCTGTGAAGCGAGATATACCAATGCTCGTAATCGACAAAAACCATCGCTTTTGATTTGTTTTTTGCTGTTTTATCGTTAATGCTATCCTGTGTTTTTGCGAATATACTTATATCTTTCACCACCTTTCCGCCGAGATTTTAGCACATTAAATCCGAAAAGTCAACAAAAAAAGTAAAAGAGTAAAATATAAGATAAAAAATCAATCACAGCACTTGACAATTCCGTTTTTATATTATACACTTATTAAGAAATATTTTATCCGTTACTGTTTGAAAGGAGTTAACATGAAATACTCGGTAGGTTTTATCGGCGTAGGCAATATGGCACAGGCTCTGCTGGCTTCGTTGAACGGCAAAATCGATAAAAACGCAATATTCCTTTATGACATAGACACACTCAAAAGAGACAAAATGAGAAACGAAGGTTTCACGTTCGTTAAAAGCGAAGCCGACGTTGTAAGATTTGCCGATATCGTTTTTCTTACAGTCAAGCCGAACAATCTTAAAAAAGTTCTTGAAAGAATCGCTCCCGCGGTAACCATGAAAAACGTTTTGGTGAGCGTTGCCGCAGGCATATCCATCAATTATATCAAAAGTATAATCGGTAAAGAATGCAAAGTCGTAAGAGCAATGCCGAACACCCCGATAAGTCTCGGAAAAGGCGCGACCGCAATTTCTTATTCAATGCCGATAACATACAATGAATTCAACACAATAAGAGAAATCTTTTCCTCCGCGGGACTCGTTGAGATCCTTCCGGAAGAAAAGATGAACGAGGTCGTTTCCGTAAACGGATCCGGTCCCGCTTATATCTATATGCTTTACAAAGCTATGGTTGACGGAGCAATTGCACAGGGAATAGACAAAAACGCAGCCGAAAGACTCGTTCTCGACACAATCAAAGGTTCGGTCGAAATGATAGAAAGCTCCGATGACGACATAGAGACCCTCATCAAAAAAGTCTGCCGTCCAAGAGGGACCACGGAAAGAGCCGTTGAATTTCTTGAAAAGAAAAACTTTGCCCAGGCTGTCGGAGACGCAATGCTTGCCTGCACAAAAAGAACCGCAGAGCTCGAAAAAGAAGCAGACGCAGAGTAATCCGTTTCCGAAAACATCTGATTTATTTTATTCAAAGAGCATATTATCGTCATTGTTTTTGTGCATATTAACCAAAACAACACTACGCTTTTCGGTTAATATTCCATCTATGCAAAAAACAAGGATTATGATATTATTTTATTGTAAATATTAATTGGTGAAATCGGCATATCCGATTCACAATCACGGAGGTATTGTTTTGGCCGGAGTTGTATTAAAACACATCGGTAAGATTTATCAAGGCGGTGTTCGCGCCGTTTCTGATTTCAATCTTAAAATAAAAGATAAGGAATTTATCGTTCTCGTAGGTCCTTCCGGTTGCGGAAAGTCCACAACATTAAGAATGATTGCCGGTCTGGAAGAAATTTCAGAGGGCGAGCTTTATATTGACGAAAGAATCGTTAACGACGTTGCTCCTAAGGAAAGAGATATAGCAATGGTTTTCCAGAACTATGCGCTTTATCCGCATATGACCGTATTTGAAAATATGGCATTCGGTCTTAAACTCCGTAAGGTTTCCAAAGAAGAAATCAAGAGACGTGTTGACGAAGCTGCCCGTATCCTTGACATCGCTCATCTTCTCGACAGAAGACCCAAGGCTTTGTCAGGCGGTCAGAAACAGCGTGTTGCACTCGGTCGTGCAATAGTTCGTGAGCCTAAGGTTTTCTTACTTGACGAACCTCTTTCCAACCTGGATGCTAAACTCCGTGCTCAGATGAGAACCGAGCTTTCAAAACTGCACCTCAAACTCGGAACAACATTTATTTACGTTACTCACGACCAGACCGAAGCTATGACAATGGCCGACAGAATCGTTGTTATGAAAGACGGTCTTATCCAGCAATGCGACACACCTCAGATCCTTTATGACAGCCCCTGCAACCTCTTCGTTGCCGGATTTATCGGATCTCCCCAGATGAACTTCATCGAAGCAAAATTAACAAAGAGAGCCGATGACGTGCTCGTTAATTTCGCTGATTTCTCGCTTAAGATTCCCAAGGAAAAGGTTCTTACCGAAAACTATGATAAGCTGATGAGCTACGGCGGAAAACAGGTAATTCTGGGTATCCGTCCCGAAGCTATCTACGACGAAGAAGAAATGCTCGAAAAATTCAACGAATCCGTTATCACGGTCAACGTTGAAGTCGTTGAACAGATGGGTTCCGAAACATACCTTTATCTTGACATCAAAGATAATAAGTTCACGGCAAGAGTTTCACCCTACTCCAAAGCAAAACCCGGTGACGTTATTAAAGTCGCTCTTGATATGTCCAAGATTCATCTCTTTGACATTGATACAGAAGAAACAATTATCAACTGATTACAGGTATACAATGTCTTTTTTCACCTCTGCCGAGATATAATATCATGCCACTCGACTCGTTTATGACGAGTCGGGTGGGATTTTGTTTTTAACGGTGAAAATCAGATCAGAAGGGCTCTGTTTATGGATAAAGAACATGATACCGCGATGCCGGATTTCGGTGAACTTATCGTAAAGTATATGCCGGCAATCCGGTCTGCCGTAGCACCCTTTCCAAGCTGTTATCACGACGATCTCGAGCAGGAAGGCCGAATCGGATTATTTACCGCCTATCGTGAATACGTTCCGGAATACGGTCCTTTTCCGCCCTTTGCCAAGACATGTATAAGAAACAGGATATACAGCGAGCTGAGACGGATAAAGAACAGAAATCTGCATACAACTGAGTTTGAAGACGGCTTCGAGCCGGACGATAACACGAATATGGAAGAAACAGTTGTTACAAGAACAGCCATTGAAGAAACATTAAAAAAGCTGCAGAAGGAGATATCCTCAACAGAAGCCGAGATATTTGATATGTATATCAACGGACTCAGTTATGCGGCAATGGCTGAAAAAACCGGATTAAGCATAAAAAAAATAGATAATACCCTATTAAAAATCAAAAAAAAACTGAAAAAAATATACGGCTGTTAATTTATAATACATGCCCTTAGTAACTCAATTGAAATACTTTGCTAAAACATCCAGAATGTCTGCGCAATTTCGAGGTAAATGGTTTTTGCACGGAAAGACTGCAGTACCTGCGGAAAAGCATACCGACAAGTAAATGTTATCGGTAAATTTTCAATCGGATCGGTGTGATTCCGATCATGGGCTCACATATACAGCCGAAAGGCACTTAAAAGAGGTAAAAAAATGTTTCAGGACAAAGAATTAACTTGTAAAGAATGCGGTCAGACCTTTATCTTTACAGCTGGCGAACAGGAATTCTATGCAGAAAAAGGTTTCCAGAACGAACCCAAATGCTGCAAAGAATGCAGAGCTGCTAAAAAAGCCAACGCAAGAGGCAACAGAGAAATGTTTGTAGGCGTTTGCGCAAGCTGCGGAAAAGAAGCTAAAGTTCCCTTCCAGCCCAAAGACGACAGACCAATCTACTGCAGCGAATGTTTCGCTAAAATGAAAGACGCTCAGTAATCTTTCTTAATCATTTTTTCCGTGCAAAAAACAAGCCGTCATTTTTTATGACGGCTTTAGTTTTGAAAACGACATTCATATATAAGGAATAAAGTATGACAACCGATTTATCAAAAGTCAAAATCATATGCGCTCCGGACAGTTTCAAAGGCAGCATGACTTCCGCGCAGGCCTGCTCCGCAATGGAGGAGGGACTGATCAACGCAGGAATATCTCCCGAAAACATTGTCCGATTACCGATCGCCGACGGCGGTGAAGGAACAACAGACACTTTTTTGTCTTTCATGCCGGGAGGAGAGAAAATTTTTGCAGATATAACCGACTCATACGGAAATGAAAAAAAAGGTTATTTTGCATGGTTTGAAGAAAAGAAAACCGCCGTTCTCGAAATGGCGACGGCAACAGGTCTTTCGGAAAGAAAAGAAGCGCTTTACGCCTCCTCTTTCGGAACGGGAACACTGATAAAGGCAGCCATTGAACAGGGCGCGAAGCACATCATAATGGGTATAGGAGGAACAAGCTCTACCGACGCAGGTATAGGGGCAGCCGCCGCGCTGGGCGCAGAATTTTTTGATAAAGACGGGAACGATATCCCATTATGCGGTTCAGGACTGAAATCAATCGACAAAATATACACCGATAAAATAAAAGAAAAGCTTGACGGATGCCGATTCACAATCCTATGTGACGTAAAAAATACGTTATACGGCAAGCAAGGCGCTGCATACGTTTATTCCCCGCAAAAAGGCGCGACACCGGAAGAAGTTGAAATACTGGACGAAGGGCTGAGAAATTTTGCCGAAGCAGTAAAGAAGAATTTCGGAACCGATATTTCGGAAATGCAGGGCGGCGGCGCCGCCGGGGGAATGGGCGCAGGCGCATCCGTTTTCTTTAACGCAGAATTAAAGCCCGGTATCGAAACAATCCTTGAACTTGCTGATTTTGACAAAAACAAAGAAGGCGCTTCACTCATTCTTTTCGGAGAAGGAAAATTTGACAGCCAGAGTCTTAACGGCAAGGTTTTTTCGGGATTGTCGGTTAGAAGCGCAGGAATCCCCATAGGTGTCCTTTGCGGTAAAAAAGATATTGACGGTATCCCGCAAAACGCTGCGTTCATAGAAGAAATCGCGCCCGGAGTCACACTTGAAGACTCGATCGCAAACGGATATGTTTATCTTAAAAATGCCACCGAGCGGGTAATCAGAAAGTATACGGAAGCGGATCATGGCAAGAAGGCTTGATGCAGTTCTATCTTCTTCGGGAATAAGCAGAAAAGATGCCAGAGAGCTTATCAAAAGAGGAAAAGTAACAGTAAACGGCATAACAGTAAAAAGGTCAGATACAAAGCTATCTGACGAAGATACCGTATGCGTAAACGGAAAAACCATCGAAACAGAGGAATTCATTTATCTTTTACTCTATAAACCGGCAGGATACGTTTCGACAACGGAAGAAACAGAGGACAGCGTAATGAAGCTGATCCCCGAAGAATATAAAAGAAAAGGAATCGCGCCTGCCGGCAGGCTTGACAAAGACAGTGAGGGACTGCTGATGCTCTCAAATGACGGAGATTTTATTCACCGTATAATCTCGCCGAAATCAAACATCAAAAAAGAATACTATATCGAAACGGAAAAACCGTTCACGGAGGATGACATCAAGGCTTTTTACGACGGAATTATTCTGGCCGACGGCGAGACATGTCTTCCGGCAATGCTTTCGGTCACCACTCCCCTTTTTGATAAAGAAAAATACGCCTCGAGGGTTATTATAAGCGAGGGTAAATATCATCAGGTAAAAAGGATGACCGCATCCAGAAACAATAAAGTAACAAGACTGATACGACTGAAAATCGGTGATTATTCGCTTGAGGGAATGAGCGAAAAAGAAATCAGAAAAATTACAATAACAAAGGGCAAATAATGATGAAATATTACGATCCGATGTTTTATATATGTTCGGACAAGATGCCGTTCGGTATCAGAATCGAAACAAATCTCAAATATGAAATCAACGGAGAGATACTTGAATACGCCGTGAACAGAGCAATAAAGCGTTATCCGTATTTCTCGGTGAAAACAGAAGAAAAAGACGGAAATCTGATCACGGTTCCGAATAACCTGCCAATAAAAGTCTTTAAGGGGACATTGGAATTTCCTTTGGGAAGCAAGGAGGTAAACGGTCATATACTTGCCTTGTCTTACAGCGGAAATACCATCAATTTTTATATTACACACGTTATAACAGACGGCAACGGATTTACGCCGTTTATGAAAACAGTTCTGTATGTTTATCTCTGCAAATATCTGAATACAGAGCTATCAAATGAAGGGATACGCCGTCCGGACGATCCTCTGCTCCCGGACGAAACCGGGAATCCGTATCCGGAAGAACTGATGGAAAAGGCAGAACCGTTCTATAACGTTCCGAATAAGGATTTCTTCCGGATAACAGACGGCGGATACGTGACAGACGAGATAAGAACATCATACAATTTCAGAGCAAAGATGTCGGACGTTATGAAATTCAGCCACGAAAACGATGCGAGCCCCTGCGCCCTGTTCTCTTCCATTATGGCGAAGGCAATAAGATCCGTTCACCCGGACGAGACAAAAGACATCGTAAGCGCCGTATCTTTTAATTTAAGACCCGGACTCGGAAACAGGAACAGCTACAGAATGCTATGCAACGCAATCATGATAAGATATCCGAAACGACTCGATAATGCGCCGGTAAGTAAAATCTGTACCTGCACAAGAGGTTCGATAACACTGCAAAGCCAAGCTGAAAACGTTCTTTATTACGCCCAAAAGAAAAAAGAGCAGCTTGAAGAATTTCTGAAAATATCAGACATCAAAACAAAAAAAGAAATACTTTCGAAAACGGCACTTAAGGATTCGACAGACAACACTTTTTCGGTAAGTTACGTGGGCGCGGTGGATTACGGTTCATTACAGGAACATATCGAAAGCGTCAGATATTTCACGGACGGCTCGACATACAGAACCTTGTTTACAGAAATATCATCCTTCAACGAATGGTTTTATATTACGCTGTTACAAGGGTTTTCGAACGACGTATATTATAAAGCATTACTTAACGAATTAAAACAAAACGATATCGAATACGAAGAGGACGGCAGTGTGCCTCTCGGAACACCGGATATCGAACTGCCGTAAAAACAATAAAAAAATGACCGCATTAAATGCGGTCATAAATTTTATGCAAGAAAAAACCGGAGAGTTAAACTCTCCGGTAACTAATCTAATTTAATAGATTATTTTCTTTTCAGAACGATAGCTCCGCCGATTGTGGAAAGAGTAGCAAGAACATACATAACTGCAGAAACATCAGCTGTCTTCGGGTTAACAGGTTTGTCTTCTGTTTTAGGCTGTTCGGGCTGTTCGGGTTCTTCGGGCTGTTCGGGTTCTTCGGGCTGTGTGGGTTCTTCGGGCTGTGTGGGTTCGTCTTCAGCTGCTAAGAGTTTGAAGCCATAACCGTAATCTTTGATGTCTACACGGTGTCCACCAGCATCAGTTGCCCATGCACCGTAAACAACGGAACCGATGTTAAAGAATACGCATGTACCTGAATCGTTAACATCTTCGTTAGGCTGAACGCACATACCAGCACCGAAGTAGAATTCTACTGTGCCGGGGTTAACTGTAATCTTAAGAGGCTCAAATTCAAATTTGAGTTCGTAAGTGAATGTATTAACGCCATCATAGAAAGATTTGAAAACTGTGTCAGCATATTTGTCTGTATAAATGGGGTCATTGTTGTAGTTAGCAAAGAAAACATCAGCTGCAGAAGCAGGTGAAAGGTACATGTCGAAGTCTGTTCCTTCTTTGTATGTATCATTGTAGCACATACCAGTGTAGTTATCAGCAGCAGCGAAAATGAACTGCATACTGTTACCTGTGCCTGACTGTTCAGGGTTGAAATAGAATTTAATGGACTTCGGATAAACAGTTGTGATGAGGATATAAAGAGCATTGTCATCATATTTAGCCTTAAGACCCATTTCGATTTCAGAAATCCAATCATACTGCTCAGCCATTTCAGAAAGGGACTTCCAGAAACCATTACCGTAACAAATATAGCCATTAGCCCAGTCATACTGATCAGCTGTGATTTTTGCCTGGTCAGCAAGTACTTCAGCTCCGGTGAAATAAGTAAGATAATCGCCGTATTCGCCGTTTGTATCACGACCATCAAGAACGATACTATCATTTGCAACTTTAGCAACATCAAGAGTAGCACCTTTCTTGAAAGCAGCAGCAGAAGCAGCGATTGCGAGAGAAGCGATCATAGCAACAGCAATGATCATCGCAAAAATTTTCTTCATTAGAAAATCCTCCAAAAAATTTTTTTAATCCATTGCGGATAAAATATTCAATTTTAAAGCAACAGATTTTGTGGCTTTATTATAATGTGATACTCCGTTTATGTCAAGCAGAAAATTGTTTTTTTCGGGCGTTATTCGGTAAATTCTACAAAATAAACATCTGTATTGATGTAATTTTGGCATTTTTAGTCAAAAGTGACGACAAACACGTTTTACATATTCCGTATAGATTTATGTTAAGAGAGATAATCATAAAAAACCGCCGCATAACGGGAAATCCAAACATTTTTTGAAATCCGTATGTTTTGAATTGACACATATATTTACAAAATGATATAATAAAGAGCCGCATAGAAGAGGTTTAAATGCTTTTGCTACCTTAATAGCGAGACTATAAAAAAGAGGAACACTATGTACGCAGTATTCGTAACAGGCGGAAAGCAATACAAGGTCTCCGTTGACGACGTTCTCTTTATCGAGAAGCTCGACGTTAATCCCGATGACGTTGTCAAGTTTGACCAGGTAATGCTTATCTCCGACGAAGGAAACATCAAAGCCGGCAAGCCCTTTATTGACGGCGCTACCGTTGAAGCAAAGGTAGAAAAGAACGGCAAGGGCAAAAAAATCAAGATTTTCAAAATGAAAGCGAAAAAAGGTTATCGCAGACATCAGGGTCACAGACAGCCCTATACGAAAATCAAGATCACAGCCATCAACGGCTGATACGGGGAGGTGTTTTTTTAATGGCACATAAGAAAGGTGTTGGCTCAACCAAAAACGGTCGTGATTCCGCGTCCAAAAGACTCGGCGTTAAAAAATCCGACGGTCAGAAAGTCGTTGCCGGCAACATTATTATCAGACAGAGAGGCACTAACGTGCATCCCGGACTGAATGTCGGAAAAGGTTCCGACGATACTTTGTTCGCTCTCGTTGACGGAACAGTTAAATTCGAAACTTACCAGAAAAACAAAAAGAGAGTTAACGTTTGCGCCGAATAAGTGCAGAAGTAAAGGCCTGCGGGATCCCCGCAGGCCTTAGTTCATATAAATTTTAACTATATACATATTACAGGAAATAAACATGTTTACAGACAGCGCTACAATATATGTAAAGGCAGGTAACGGCGGTGACGGCGCCGTTGCTTTCAGACGGGAAAAATACGTTCCGGCAGGCGGTCCCGACGGAGGTGACGGCGGACGCGGCGGAGACATCATAATGCAAGCCGCAGACAATATAAACACACTCGTCGACCTTAAATTCAGACACAAATTCGTCGCCAAGGACGGTGAAAACGGCAAAGGTTCGAAGATGTTCGGCAAAAGTGCGGAAAATCTTATTATCAAAGTCCCGCTCGGAACAATAATCAAAGACAAGGAATCGGGGCTCATAATAAAAGACCTCAGCGACTACGAGCCTTTTACAGTAGCAAAGGGCGGCCGCGGAGGATGGGGCAACAGACACTTTGCCACTCCCACACGTCAGACGCCACGTTTTGCGAAACCCGGTATGCCCGGAGAGGAAAGAGAGCTACTGCTCGAGCTTAAAACCATCGCCGACGTGGGACTGGTCGGTTTCCCGAACGTTGGAAAATCAACCCTCATTTCGATGTGCTCCGCAGCAAAGCCAAAAATCGCGGATTATCACTTTACGACGCTCCAGCCGAATCTCGGAGTAGTCCGAATCGACGACGAACAGTCTTTCATCATGGCCGATATTCCCGGTATCATCGAAGGGGCTTCCGAAGGAGCGGGACTCGGACACGATTTTCTGCGGCATATTGAAAGATGCCGGCTGCTTGTTCATATCGTTGACATTGCCGGAAGCGAAGGGCGTGACCCGATAAACGATTACAAAATAATCTCGGCAGAAATCAAAGCCTTCGGGAACAAGCTGAGCGAGGTCCCGTTTATCGTTGTCGGCAACAAAACCGATCTAATCAACGAATACACTAAAGACAACATCGATAATTTCAGAAAATTCGCCGAAGCAGAGGGATTTGATTTTTACACTATCTCGGCAGGGACCGGGGAAGGCGTTAAAGAAACAGTTAAAAAAATCTACGAATACGTTTGCAAGCTCCCGCCCGTTAAAGTCTACGAGCCTGAATTCATTCCCGAAAAAGAAGCACGATACAGCGCAGAAGACTGCACCGTTACAAAAGAAAGCGGCATTTATTCCGTTGAGGGAAAGTGGCTTGCCAACTTTATGCGTCTTATCAATCCGGATGATGAAGAGTCCATGCAGTATTTCCAGAGAACTCTTCAAGCCGCCGGAATCATTGACAAGCTGAGAGCCGCCGGAATACAGGAAGGCGACACGGTCTCGATCTACGACGTTCAGTTTGATTTCATCAATTAGTATTATGTATATTGTATTTTAATAAGAAAGGAGACGGGAATGAAAAGAAACAACACTATCGCATTTTTTCTGATTTTATTTCTGATATTGACAGTTACCGGATGCAAACAGACAGCCGAGCCGGAAAACAAGCAGGAAACAACCGAAGAATACACCGAAGGCAAGGCTACGCTCGTCTCCACATACAAAGAAAACAGATACGTCGCAGCGCAGTATTTCGTTACAAATTACGGAGCAAAGGGTGACGGGAGAGCCGACGACACAACCGCCATACAACAGGCAATAGACAAAGCGGCGGAAAACGGCGGAGGAACCGTATATATACCGAAGGGCATATATAAAATAACAAGACAGATCACCGTTTGGGACAATGTTACCCTGCTCGGATTCTTTACTCCCCCGACACTGAAAGGTTCAGCCGCAGAAAAAGGCACAATTCTCGCCTGCGAGGAAAACAGCAATACGCTGAGCAATCCGCTGATAGTTCTCCGTGACAACTCAACAATCAGCGATCTTACAATCTGGTATGAAGGTCAGAAATACGACAATATCAAAGAATATCCATACACAATTCAGCAGATATCAGGCGAAACGGCAAGCGTTACAAACGTCGCTCTGCTTAATTCATGGAACGGGATATTATTCGATTCAAACACCGGAAAAAGACTTACGGTCGAGAACATATATATAACGGCGTTCGGAACAGGATTCAACATTCAGCAATCTTCGGACAGAGTTATTCTGAGAAACATCAACCTGAGTCCGATATACTGGATAAACAGCACTCTGACCGAAAAAGAAGACGATTTCTCATACACATACATCACAGACGTTATGACGGATAATCTTTGCGCGGTAAAAATCGGCGTGGTTTCCGACGCAAGTATCTACGGGGTAAACGTTGATACCGCAAATTCGGGAATCGAGTTTGAAATACCGGTCTCGATAAACGGTTCCGCCGTCATATCGAAAACAAACGTATCAAACGCTAAAAAATGCGTAACGGTCAACAGCGCGGGACAATACGGAATAGCATTTGCCGGCTGCTCGTTCAGAACCGACGATTCATTAGCTTCCACGGCGGTTGTTTTCGGGCAGAACTTCAGCACATCAGCCGTTTTTAACGCATGCTCTTTCCTCGGTCAGCCATACAAGGAAGCCGAGTCGGAAGGAACCGGCAGAATCTCTTTCGTAAACTGCTACTTTACAGCTTGGAGAAGCTACGCCCTTTCGATAAACAACGGAGTAACAACGTCATTTTCCAACACGTTCTCATCAACAAACCCGATAGGAATCTATAACAACAAATCCGTAGGCAACTTCGTAAACGATATCTATTATGAAGAAAACTATGCCGAAGGAAACACATTCTTCACACAAACAGAATCAGAGTGTAAAGACACAGAACTTGACACTACATGGCTGAATATAACAGACAAAATACCGAAAACGGCGGACAATATAGTTTATGCCCACGCTCACGGAATAACACCCGAAAACGAAAATCTGACAAAAGACCTGCAATATCTGATAAATAAGATATACGCTTCCGGAGGAGGAATCGTATTTCTTGACGAAGGCATTTATAAGCTTCAGTCGCAGATCATTCTAAAAAAAGGGGTCCGTCTTTGCGGACTGTCCCCCGAAAAGACAGTCATCACCGCAGATTACGGTATCGGAGACAGTATTATAATCGCGGATGACGGCTCGTCTATTTTCGACATATCAATCATTTACAATTCACTGCCATCGTTTTCCGACGAGGAAGCGCCTACGGGGTTCGTAATAAGCACATACCCCCAA
>JAZQQT010000061.1:0-21911 GCA_045629205.1 Eubacteriales bacterium | reverse complement strand
GGGATATCGGGAGTGTTTGGTTCGTCCGGGTCCTCCTGATTCTGCGGATTTACCGGTGAAACAGGGTCTTCGGTATTCGGTTTGTCGGAAATACATACAAGTGCTATTAAAAGGCAGATGATCGCGATTATGCATATCAGTCCCGCTATACCGAGTA
Source organism: Eubacteriales bacterium (assembly GCA_045629205.1). Lineage (GTDB taxonomy): Bacteria > Bacillota > Clostridia > Oscillospirales > UBA644 > JAZQLP01. Next base: position 21,754 of record JAZQQT010000061.1, on the reverse strand, counting down.
TTTTGCTTTTTTTCATCTTTCTGCCTCCGGATTACATACTGTCGGTATTATATTATTTAAATAAGTTTTTTTTGTGAAGATTGACATCGTTTTTATTATATGATAAAATCTTATCGTAATTACCATATATAAAGGAATAATATGACAAAGAAAAGAATTATTGCCGCATCGGCCGTTTTTTTGTTGATTGTTGCAACGCTTGTTTTTATTTTCGGCAACTCTCTCGACAGTAGGGAGGAATCGTCCGATAAAAGCGGTTTCGTTACCGAAATAATAACTCCGATTCTCGAAATATTTATGGGAAAAGGAAATGTTACCGAGCATTTTGTCCGTAAGATGGCGCACTTTACCGAGTTTTTCATTCTCGGAGTGGAAAGCGCTGTCCTTGCTTTTTTGATTCTGCGGCGCGGAATGGTCGGAGTATTGTCTTGTCTTTTATTCGGTCTTCTTTCGGCTCTTTCCGATGAAACGATTCAGCTTTTTACCGGGCGCGGTCCTTCGGTCGCAGACGTCTGGCTTGATTTCGGCGGATTTGTCACGGCGTTTTTGATCGTCTTTGTTCCTTATGCGATTTTTAGAATCACAAAATTCGTAAAAGCTTTTAAGAAAAAAAGTTAATTATTGTTTTAAGATTTGAGAATAACGGTTTTCAATTCCCGACGGATTTCATATTATTTGTTTGAGATTCGTCGATTTCGGATTTTATAAAAAGTTATTTATTTCACTTATTTTTCATAATATTATGTTATTCTGTAAAAAATGGAAATAAACTGCGATTATATGCTTTTATTTCTTGTTTCAGATCAAATGCGAGGTATTGTTTTAAAATGAAAAAAATCCTTTCGGTTATTCTTCTTGCTGCACTTTGTCTGTCCGTTCTTCTTGCCGGATGCGCTGAAAAACCGGAATTTAATTTTGAAGAGGAGGATGACGGGGATGTGAATTTTTACGGCGCGACTTTTACTTTGATGTCGTCCTGGGCACAGGAATTCAAAGATAAAAAAGGTTTTTCCGCCACTATCGACCGGCAGCTTGAAAGATACGATGAAATCGAAAAAAACACAAACTGTCATATAAATGTCGTTAATGAAGGTAATCCTTCCGGGCTTATGCTTTCCGGAGGTATTTCGGGCAGAGGTGTAACTGACCTTCTCGATACATACGGTATTGCCGGTTACGATCTTTATAAAGCGGATCTTCTTTACGCTATAGAAGAAATACCGAACATTGATCCCGAAGCCGAAAAATGGGGCCCCGAAAGTTTCCGTTTAACCGGAAGGTTCAATGGGGTTGATTACGGTTTTATAAATTATTATTGGGAAAACGTTCCGCAGTTTAACGGCTCTTTATTCTTTAACTGCAAGGTAGCCGATGAACTCGGACTTGTCGATCCTCATGAATTTGTTGAGGCAGACGAATGGACGTGGGCAAACTTTACCGAACAGCTTGCTCTCGCAACACGCAAAATTGACGAAATAGAATACTTTGGGCTCCATGTGGAAATGCCGACTTCTCTTTGTCAGGCGGCAATATTCTCAAACGGCGGTTCCCTGATCACTCAGCTTGACAACGGTTTTTATAAAGCAAATCTTACGTCTGCCGAAAATATAGAAGCACTTGAGTTTGTTGCCGGACTCGGGCAAAAAGGGTATTTAGGCGGCGATTTTGCTTCAAATACTGCCGCATACAGCTGCGGAGAATCCCATCACGGAACGCTTAACGACAGCACGTCCTCCGATCATTATTCTGTGATGATCGAGAAATACGGACTTATGAATTTCCCTTACGGACCGTCCGGCAATCCTGACTGTGTCAGCGGCTTCCTTTATGAAAACAGGCGTTTATTCTTTTTCTCTGCGGTTACGGATAATCCCGTGGATGAAATCGGATTATTTACCGATATGCTCTTTGAGCCTCTCCCCGGCAGCCCCGAAGACGGTTGGAGATCGATTGCCGGAGAACAGTTTTTCCATTACGATCAGGATTTTGAGACTTTCGTTTATTGTGTCGAACATTGCAATTACGACTATTCTATTCAGACATATGCGCTTAAAGCAGACATTGCTCGGGCTTATTCCGCGATTATTGAGGGCGATGACGGTGTTTCGGTAATCCTTTCCGCTATTGAAAACGAATTTTCTGATGTAATTGATAAAGAACTTAACGGAAGATAATATCGTTATATGAAGAGATTTATTTCTGTTTTTTTATTCGCTGCGATATGTATTTTAACTATTATTACCGGATGCGGTAATAAATCGGAATTTAATATCGAAGAAGACGATAACGGGACCGTAAATTTCTACGGTGCGACTTTTAAACTGATGTCCGAATGGGCGCATGAGTTTAAAGACAAAAAAGGCTTTACCGCAACAACGGACAGACAGTTGCAAAGATATGAGGACATGGAAAAAGATAATAACTGTCATATAGAAATCATCGATACATGGAAGGGACCTTCGCTTATTCTTATGGGCGGTCTGGCCGGCAAAAACGTTACCGACATTATCGATATGTTCGCTTCTGACGGATACGATCTTTATAAAGCGGGTTTTCTCTATTCTCTTGATGAAGTCCCGACAATAGACCCGGAAGACGAAAAGTGGGGACCGGATAGTTTCCGTATCCTCGGAAGGTTCAACGGCGTTGATTATGCTTTTATGAATTATTACTGGGAGAACGTCCCGCAGATCCACGGCGTATTGTTTTTCAATAATGATTTGAAAGATGTTCTCGGTATTGCCGATCCTCACGAGTATACCGAAACAGGAGAATGGACATGGTCGGTTTTTGCCGAACAGGTAGCTCTTGCAACCTGTAAAATCGACGAAATCTCATATTTCGGAGTTCAGTCTGCAATGCCGGAGTCACTTTTTCAGTCTGCAATATTCTCAAACGGCGGCTCGGTTGTAAAAAAACTTGATGACGGCCGTTACGTTTCTGGTCTGACGTCTCGGGAAACTACCGAAGCGCTTGAATACATTGCCGGGCTTGCCCAAAAGGGGTATATAGGTGGTATCTTTGAGGAATTCACCGTGCCGTATTTATGCACCGAATCGGAAGCCGGAACTCTGAATACAAGCCAAACGGATACTGCGTTTTCGGTTACGATGGACAAATTTGAGCTTATCGGTTTTCCGTATGGACCTTCCGGAAGTCCGGAATCGGTAAGCGCGTATATCTATGACGGCAAACGTATGTTATGGTTCCCCACGACAACGTTTAACTCAATAGAAGATGTCGGCACCTTTGCCGATATACTCTTTGAACCGCTTCCCGGCAGTCCCGAAGACGGATGGAGATCGGTTGCCGGCGAACAGTTTTTCCATTTTGAACAGGATTTCGATCAATTTATATACAGCGTCGAACATTGTAATTACGACTATTCGATTCAGACACGGGAAGCACGTGTCAACCTCGAGAAGGCTTACGCCGCAATTCTTGAATGTTCGGAAAGTGTCACAGCCGCCATCGCGGCGATAGAAACTGAATTTGCCAATGCGATTGATTCTGAATTAAATACATGATAGGAGACAATATGAAAAAAACATTATCGTTCATTTTACTTGCCGCTCTTTGTTTCTCGGTTATTCTTGCAGGATGTCAGGAGACTCCCGAACTTCCGAATGAGGACGAGGAAATAAATTTCTACGGCACAACTTTTACGATTCTTACCGCATGGCCGGAAGAATTCAAGGATAAACAGGGCACATCCACCACAAATGACAGGATGCTTCGCCGTTATGAAGAACTTAAAGAAGATTACGGTGTCAATATTGATTTCGCGATCAGCGATTACGGTAATGCCGATTATCTTATGCTTCAGAGTCAGATATCCGGTAGAGGATGCGCAGAATTGGTTGACTGTTCCGCTCGCAACGGATATTCAATGTTTAAATCCAATATGATCGTTCCTCTCAGTGAAGTAAGCGGAATTGACCTCACGAGCGATAAATGGGGAACACAGATTTTCCGTGTTTACGGAAAATTCGACGGTGAGGATTACGGTTTTTATTCCTATTATTGGGAGAATATTCCTCAGTTCAGCGGCATAATCTTTTCAAATACAACGCTTCTCGAAAATATGAACGCAGTTGATCCTCACGAGCTTATCGAAAACGGTGAATGGACATGGCAGAATTTCCGTGACATACTCGGTAATACCACTTTTACTGACGGTGAATTAAAATATCAGGGTCTTATTTCATCTAATTATGTCGACCTTCTTAAATCTGCTGTTTTCTCCAACGGCGGAGAATTCATTTCCGAGAAAGATGAACGGTATACATGTAATCTTCAGTCTGCGGAGGCTACCGCTGCTATCGATTATATTACAGGTCTTATCGAAAACGGTTATATCGACGATGAGGGCGGAATTGACGCGTTTACGGTTAATCAGAGTTCTCCTTTCTATTTCGGCGAATCTCATTACGGAACGATTTACACCACTTCCTCGACTGCGGTAAACAATCCCACTCTTTTGCTTGAAAAATACGGAATGATTCAGTTCCCGCACGGACCTTCCGGATCACCCGATGTCGTTTCTTCATTCGTTCACGGCGGAAGAAGACTTTTCTTCGTTTCAAACGTAACTACATGGGAAACAGACGAGATCGGCACCGTATGCAATATTCTTTTTGAGCCGCTTCCCGAAAGCGACGAGACAGGTTGGAAATATATCGCCGAAAATTTCGTTTTCCATTACACCGAAGATTTCGAAAGTTATGTCAATGCTCTCGACAATATCCGTTACGATTATTCATCACAGATGGATTCTTCTTTGGAAGATCAGTTTGAACAGATACTCACAAACGGTTTCAAGGGTAATATTTCTATGACCGAAGCAGTTCAGACAGCGCTTCCCATTATATCTCAGGCTCTCGGACAAAACGGTTGATTTTATATATTTCTGCAGGTTTATTTTTGTGGATCTGCAGAAATATCTGTATAATAAATAAATTAGAAAAGGTGGATTATGAAAAAGATTATATCTGCATTTCTCGCAATCGTTTTAATGTTTTCCGTAACATCATCTCTTTATGCGGCTGATGAGAACAATTCTTCGGATATGGCTCTTCCTGATGCAAAAATATACGTTGCTCCCGACGGAGACGATTCTGCAGACGGCAGTATCGAAAATCCGCTTGCAACATTTGCTGCTGCAAAAGAAAAGGCAAAAGAGCTCGGCGGAAATCTTACCGTTTATTTCCGTGGCGGAGAGTATTTTATAAAAGATACTGTTGTCTTTGATGAAACAGATGCCGAAAATGTAGTATATGCCGCATATCCCGGTGAAACTCCTGTTTTTTCGGGTTCAAAACCTGTGACCGGATGGTCGGAGACGACGGTAAACGGTGTTACCGCATGGGTCGCGGATTATCCGTATGAAAATAACACTATCGCGTTCTATAAAGGCGATAAGGCTCTTTCAACGCCGAGATATCCTGCCGAGGAAAATCTTCTGACTGTAACCGATCCTGTTTATGTCAGCTCATCTTACGGAACACTGCCGATTAATCCGGACGATATTCCCGAGTTTTCAAAAATGGACGATGTTTTTGTCGGTCTTTATCCGGCAAACTGGGATGAATATATTTTCCCGATTGCCCGCCTCGACAGAGAAGCAGGAGAACTTGACGTCTTCGGCAGCGTAAGTTCATATGATACTAATACGAGATATTATTTTGATAATGTATTCGAAGCGCTTGATGCTCCGGGAGAATGTTATCTTGATACAGCCGAAAGAAAAGTTTATTACATTCCTCAGACAGGTGATGTTATAGACGGATTTACACTCAATGCCGGTATCACGAAATTTTTTATAGAAGCAAAAAATGCCGACGGCATATCTTTTAATGGACTTTCTTTTACCGAAACGCTTAACGAAATCATTCCCTATAAATATGAACAGGGCGGCAGACGTCTTCCGAATCTGATTACGTTTACCGATTGCGACAATATAGTTTTCGACAGCTGCGTTTTTTTCAAAATCGGTCTTCCTGCAATGGCATACCTCGGCGAATGCGACAAATGCACTGTAAATAACTGTGAATTTTACGAAATCGCGGGCAACGTTCTCAAACTCGATCAGACCGATGCCGGTGTTGTTCCTTCCGACTTTACCTTAACAAATAATCTCGTAAAGGGTTACGGACAATTCTATCATCTCTGCGACGGTATAATGATCGGCCGCTGTCACAGAGCTCTTATAGACCGCAATACCGTTTCCGAAGGATATTATACCACGTTTTCCATCGGCAGAACGTGGGAACATGCGGATAACTGGACCGACAATATCATCATTACTCACAATCATATCTTTAATATAGGCACCGGCATAGTCAACGATATGGGCGCAATTTATCTGCTCGGCGAACAGCCCGGGACCGTTGTCGCTTATAACCTGATACATGATCTTACCGATAGTTGCGGCATATATCCCGACCAGGGCAACTCCTATGTCAGAATAAATCACAATTTCCTTTATAATATTGACGGCGCAGGCATAACGATGACCGGCTCTTCCGACGATATGGTAGTCGAAAACAACATTGTGCTTTTTTCAAACTGCCTCTTAAACGGCGGTGTAAACTTCTATGGCAGCTGGCTGCCTACCGCTCCGATATTCAGAAACAACATTCTTCTTGCGGAGGATATCGATGACGAATTTTTCGGTTGGGGACTTCGTTCTTCCGATATGGAAGATATATGGCCTTTCGAACAGTATAACAACTATTTCTTCCGTTATTCCGGTGAATACGAAAAGAATTTCCCGTTCTTCGACGGTATGTATTACGATGAAGATCCTCTCTTCAGGGATCCGCTGAACGGCGACTTTACTCTGTCCGAAGATTCACCTCTTTATGATCTCGAAAACTTTGAACTGTGGGATTTCTTCGACGCCGGAAGACCCGAATAATCAGTATTGAATGAGATAATAAAATGAAAAAATTACTTTCTTTGATTCTTGCCGTAACATTTACTCTGTCGGTCTCGTCATCTCTATACGCAGCGGATGAATCTTCTTCCGTAACATCATCGTTGCCCGAAACCGGGATATATGTTTCACCCGATGGAGACGATTCGGCAGACGGCAGTATCGAAAATCCGCTTGCAACATTTGCGGCTGCAAAAGAAAAGGCAAAAGAGCTCGGCGGAAATCTTACCGTTTACTTCCGCGGCGGGACCTATTATATATACGACACGGTCGCTTTTGACGAAAATGATGCGAAGAATGTTGTTTACGCCGCTTATTCGGATGAAACACCGGTGTTCAGCGGGGCTCGTCCCATTACAGGGTGGAAAGAAACTACCGTAAACGGAGTAACGGTATGGAGCGCCGATTATACTTTTGATAAAACCCTTGCATTGTATGACGCAAAAGAATCTCTCCCTACACCGAGATATCCTTCCGAGGGATATTTCAACAGGATCAGCGGCGTTGCAAATGGTAATATCGAAACCGTTACGGTAAATGCAGAAGACATTTTCGATTTCAAAAATCCCGAAGATGTTCTTTTCTTTTCGATTCCCGTTCCGTGGCATGAGTTTATTCATCCCCTTATCAGATTCGATTATACTGCCTGTCAGTTCGATATCGCTCGCGAAGGACGTCTTTCGTCCGGAAATTGTCATTTTGATAACGTTTTCGAGGCTCTCGATGCACCGGGCGAATGGTATCTTGACGCTTCCGAAAACAAGATATATTATGTTCCCCGCAGCGGTGACGTTATCGATGGTTTTACTCTTTATGCCGGTGTCACACTCTATCTTTTGACCGGAACAAACGCATCGGATATTACTTTTTCAGGACTTACTTTTACCGAAACAAAAAGAGTTGCCGATAATGTTCCTTTCGAACAGGGCGGCAGACAGTTCCCGGATGCTCTCACTTTTACAGATTCCGATTCAATCACGTTTGACGGATGCACTTTCTTCAAAATAGGACTCGGCGCTCTCAAATTCAGCGGTAAATGCGTCGACTGCACCGTAAATAACTGCTGTTTCGGAGAAATCGGAGCAAACGCTCTTAAAGTGGATGAAGTAAACGTCGGCGGTGAATGGCGTGTTGCTGAAAACTTTACTTTCACGAATAATCTCGTTGAAGGATACGGCCGTTACGCTTATCTTTCCGACGGTATCATGATTGCAAGATGCCACAAAGCTCTTCTTTCCCGCAACACTATTCACGACGGCGAATATACCGCATATTCAATCGGAAGAACTTGGGAGCACGGAGAAAACAGAACCGATAATATCGAAATAACCCATAACCATATTTACGATATCGGCAGAGGTAATGTCTCCGATATGGGTGCGATTTATATGCTCGGTGAACAGCCCGGTACCGTTGTGGCGTACAACTGGATTCATGACCTTTGCGCATGCAATGGTATTTATCCCGACCAGGGCAACTCCTATGTCGAAATAAATCACAATTTCATTTATAATGTCGGCGGACCCGGCATAACGATGACCGGTTCTTCCGACGGCATGATAGTCGAAAACAATATTGTGCTTTTTTCAGACTGCCTTCTTAACAAGGGACCAAATTTCTACGGCACTTACTTGCCAATTGCCCCGATATTCAGAAACAACGTTCTTCTTGCAGAGGATATCAACGATGAATTCTTCGGATGGGGACTTAATAATAAATATTGGCCGTTCGAACAATATAACAATTTCTTCTTCCGTTATTCGGGAGAATACGAAAAGAATTTCCCACTCTTCGACGGAATGTATTACGACGAGGATCCTCTCTTCAAAGACCCGCTGAACGGGGACTTTACATTATCGGAAGATTCACCTCTTTATGATCTCGAAAACTTTGAACTCTGGGATTTCTTCGATGCCGGAAGACCGGAAAAATAAGGAAAATGTATGAAAAAATTTGTATCTCTGTTACTTTTGATATGCCTGATTGTCGGCTTGTTTTCGGGTTGCACCGAGGATAAAAAAACTCAAATCGAATATACCGAATATTACACCGGTAAATTCAGCGTTTCGGTTCCCGAAGGATGGAATGCATTTCCTTTTGTTACCGACGGTAAGACGGATCCAAGCGGCGTATACGTCTGTAAAGGCGCAGCCGACGGTGATGACCCCGCGGTATTTCCCGGTGTGGAGTTTCACGCTCCGGCAGCCGACGGCAGTATTGCCGATTTAAAAGAGGAAAGCGATTCGTGGCAGGATTTTTCGGTGTATGCCGGCAGCCGTTTGTGGCATGGTATTTCTTATGTCTCCGCAGGCAAAAACCGTATATATGTCGAATATGTGGATAAAGAAAAAATAAGCGCTTATATTCTTCTCAACGGAGATACAAAGGCGATCAGCTCTTCCGACGAGGGACTGCTTTTTATTCTCGAACATGTTGTTTTTGACAACAGTATTTCCGATCCCGACGATCCGTCAGTCGATCCCGTTCCTGTGTCCGATGCTTTAATAATAAGTGAGGTTATGTCCGACAATGATTCATACGTTGTCAAAGGTCAGCTATGCGACTGGATAGAACTTTATAATGCCGGCAATGAAACGCTTGATTTATCGGATTACAGTGTTTCAAACAATGCGGCTAAATTTGATCAGTGTCCGCTTTCCGGCATTCTTCAGCCTGACGAATATTTATTGCTGTTATGCAACAACGAAGAAATAGTTTTTAATCTTTCAAAACTCGGAGAATCGCTTTTCCTCTTCGATCGCAGCGGAAATATGCTGCAGCAGATTGATATTCCGGCATTATCACCGGATATGTCATACGTTCCGGACGAGGGTATATGCAGTCAGCCTACTCCGGGTTTCCCGAATAATTCGGAGGGATATCTTGCCTATATTTCGGAAAATACAGCCAAAATCGTAATAAACGAAGTCCTTGCGTCCAATTCGAAATACAATGCCGTCGGCGGCAAATATTACGATATGATAGAAATAAAGAACGTTTCGGATGCGGCGGTCAATCTCTCGGATTATTGTCTCTCCGACGACAAGTCTGATCTGACGAATTCACCTCTTCCCGATAAAGAACTTGCTCCGGGAGAGTTTTACGTTTATCCCGCTGCCGGCTCCGGTTCCAAGTATGCTCAGTTCAAAGTCAGCGCTTCCGGCGAAACGATATATCTCTCCGATTCTGACGGAAATATTGTCGATATCATCCGTGTCCCGGAATTACAGACCAACATGAGCTACGGCAGGGCAGCTGAGGGCTATGCATATTTTGCAACTCCGTCTCTCGGGAAAGAAAATTCCGGCGGTTCCTCCGCTCTTCTCTCTGTTCCCACGGTTTCTCTTCCCGAAGGATTTTATGCCGATGCGCAGAAAGTCACAATCAGCGGAGAAGGAAAAATCTATTACACGACCGACGGTTCGGATCCGTCGTCAAAAGGATCGCTTTATAAAGGCGAAACAATAAATGTATCCAAAACTCTCGCCATCCGTGTATGCGCAAAGTCCGACAGCGGAATGGTAAGCAGTGTTCAGACCTACAATTATTTTATTGGCGTTCCTGATTATTCTCTTTCTGTTGTCAAGGTAACGGTTGATCACAACGATATGTTCGGAGCAAACGGTATATGGACCAATTACAACAAGAGTTGGGAAAAACCGGCAAACGTCAGCATGTATACCGACGGTAAACTCGAGTTCAGCGTCAACTGCGGAGTTAAGATTTTCGGCGGCGGTTCAAGAGCCGAAGCAAAAAAATCTCTTGCTCTCAAGTTCCGCAGCTCATACGGCGCCTCTTCTTTGAAATATGAGGTTTTCCCCGGGTATAAAGTGACCGAGTTTGAGTCTCTTGTTCTTCGTTCAGGGGTCGAGACTATGTCAACAACCGTTTTCCGCGATGAAATTGCGGCTGAACTTGCTCTTTCGCGGGGAGAACTTTCTTCAATCAACGTTCAGAATTACCGTCCCGTCAATCTTTATATAAACGGCGAATATTACGGAATCTATTTTATCCGTGAAAAGCTTGATGACCACTATGTTGAATCGCATTACGGAGTTCCATCCGATACAGTAACCGTTATTGAGTGTAAAGAAGGTTCCGCAACCAGCGAAATGGGTAAACTTATTACCTATATGGAAAACCATAATATGAACGATGCCTCCGTCCTTGAATATGTTTCTGACCGTGTGGATATAGACGGATTTATGGATTATTATATTCTTCGCGCATATACAGGCGACAAGGATTATCCCAATATCCGTTTCTTCAAATCAACTAACGGTGACGGAAAATGGCGTGTTATGTTTTACGATGTGGATTGGGGATTCTATTCCGCAAACGCTTCTTCTCCTTTCGGCTCCTATTTTTCTCAGTATCATCACACAATGGCGCGCAACTCCGCAATTATGTATCTGCTGCTTAAAAACGACACCGTAAAAGATAAATTCCTCAAGAGAACAGCATCGCTGCTTGATTCGGCATTGAGCGAACAAAGTCTCAATACAGCAATAGACAAGCTTTCCGAAATGATCCGTCCGGATATCGAATACGATCGCCAAAGATGGGGCTATTCGGTATCTTCATGGGAAAAATCCATAAACTCGGTAAAAACTTTTGTTTCAAAACGCCGTGAGCAGATGATAAACGACGCAAAAGAAGTTTTTAATCTCTCTGCGGCGCAAATCCAGACATATTTCCATGAGTAAGAGTCTCTTTTTCAGGACGGTTCACGCGTTTATAGCAAAGTGATCGGTCTCGAAAACGGGATTACGGCAAAATCTGAGTTCGGAATCGGAATTCCGATCGGAAAATAAATAATTGCATGAAAAGGCGGAGTTTTTCTCCGTCTTTTTCTTGATTTTTTATCAAGAGTATGATAGTATTGTTCCAGATTAAAACGGAGGTTATATGATGAAAAGATTTCTTTCTTTTTTTATTGTAATTGTTATTGCAGTCTGCCTTTTCTCGTCCTGCAATACCGAAAAAGAACCCGACCCGCAGAAAGACCCCGAAGTAAAATACGGACAGATTTTTTACGTTGCCGTCGACGGCAGTGATACAAATGAGGGAACAAAGGAATCCCCGCTTGCGACGCTGTTCGGAGCAATGGCAAAAGTCCGCGAGTATAAATCGGCAAACGGACTCCCGGAAAACGGAATTAAAGTGGAATTTGCCGCAGGTGTTTATAAAATCACCGAAACGATTAAATTCACACCCGAAGACAGCGGTGAAGACGGAAAGCCGATAGTATATGCAGCGGCAGACGGCGCCGAAGTTATCTTTGACGGCGGTGTGACACTGAATCCTTCCGATTTCAAACCGGTAAACGACGAATTCAAAGCAAATCTTCTTACCGAGGAAGCAAAAAACAGCGTTCTCGAAATCGATCTGATTGCTGCAGGCGTGGGCGATCTCGAAGAATTTCAGGTCCCTGCAGCCGAATATATCAACGTTCCTTACGCCGAATACGCGACAATCGACTGGACAAACGTTCTTTATGTAAACAACGCGACCCAGACCGTTGCAAGATGGCCCAACGGCGAATATAACAAAGGTAAAATCGTAAAAGGATGGGACGGCAATACAACTTCTCTCTCCGTTCCTTCCGAAAAAGCCGCTCTCTGGGAGAAATACGACGATATCCACGCGCGCGGATTTTACAGCTCCTGCTGGACGACCTGCTACACCGACCTTGCAAAAGCAGATGCGGCAACGTCATCCGTTGCGGTTGCGACCGAGTATTCCGAAGAAGAAACAAAAGACTACTACTTCTTTAATATTCCCTGCGAGCTCGACGAGCCGGGCGAATACTATATCGACCCCGCTGCCGACAAACTTTATTACTGGCCCTGCGAAAACTTTGAAAACGCAAAGATTTCTCTCAGCCGCAACACCGGCTGGTTTGCCGAATTCGACAACTGCGATTATATTACCTTCGACGGCGTTATTATCGAAAACCTCGTTTCCGGCGGCATCTGCGGAACAGCCTCCGATTTCACAGTTGTAAACAGCATAATTCGCTGTCTCAGCAACGGCGGCATATATCTCAGCGGCGACCGCCACACAATCAAAGACTGTGAGATTTGCCATGTCGGTTATCAGGGCATCACTCTGAACGGCGGCGACAAGGTAACAAAGAGAGACGCCGATACCGTTATTAGCAATAACTATATCCACGATTTCGGCGAGGTTTACCCGACACCTGCAAGAGGAATACGCCTTGACGGCTGCGGATTCCTCGTTGCTCATAACGAAATATACAATGCACCTCACGAAGCCATAAACTCCGAAGCCGCTGACTGCGTTATCGAATACAACAACATTTATAACGTGTCTTCCGAAGTTCCCGATTCCGGTGCCGTTTACAGCGGAGCCGCATACAATCAGGGCGGAAGCCTTTACAGATATAATTATATTCACGACATCGTCGGCAGAGCGGGCAGAAGCGCCGGCAACGGCATTTATATCGACGACACCGAATGTTTCAGAACCGCTTATGCCAATATTCTCGTAAACATTTCCGGAAACGGATTCGCTCTCGGCGGCGGCAGAAATCTTACGATTTACAACAACGTTCTTGTAAATACAAACGGAGTCTCACTCGACAAGAGAGGAGAAGAATGGTATCCGGGTTCGCAAATCGTTTATCCCAATGCAAGACTCTGGAAACCGATGGCAGACGTGGATCTGTTTGATTCGGTATGGAAATACGCCCAGCCCGAAATGCTTGTTATCCTCGAAATGCGTGCCACGCCCGAACTTAAGTCCTTAAAAGGCATTACCTGCGACGACATGGACTCCCCCGCTTCGCCTTCATATATCAATTTCTATGCCAATATCGGATTCGGCGAAACAGCCGGCACGGTCTCCGAAAGACAGAACTTCATTTTTAACAGAAACAATTATCTTGTTCTTAACGCTGTTGAAGGCGATGCGGACCCTGTTTCTCCCCGCATGGCTTCCTCGGCATACCGGTTCGGAAGCGTTCACGATAACATCGGTTACCCCGAGGAAATCGCTTCGGACGTATTTGTCGACCCCGCAAACGGCAATTTCTTCTTAAAAGAGGATTCCCGTGTATACAGAGATATTTTGGGATTCGAAAAGTGGGACTACTCGCTTATAGGACCGCAGAAATAACAATCGATAAAAACAGTGTGAGCCGCAACTTGATATTGCGGCTCATCTTTGCCAACCGAAAACCACGCGATAGTCGCGTGGTTCAAAAAAGGTTAACCGATGAACAAAAATCCTCCATATGTGTTAGAATAAAGAAGAGCTGCGAGTCAAAAGTAAAAACACATATGGAGGATTTATCTATGAAGAAAGAAAACATAGACACACAAAGTTTAGCACACACAAAATGGAATTGCAAGTATCACATAGTGTTTGCTCCAAAGTATAGGAGAAAAGTTTTCTACGAAGAGAAAAGATTAGAAATACGAGAAATATTAAGACAACTGTGTCAATGGAAGGGAGTAGAGATAATAGAAGGTGAAGTATGCCCGGATCATATACATATGTTGGTAAGTATCCCGCCCAAAATGAGCGTTTCGGGATTTATGGGGTACTTGAAAGGAAAAAGTGCATTGATGATATTCCAAAGATGGGGAAATATGAAATTTGCATACCGAAACCGCGAATTTTGGTGCAAGGGATATTATGTTGATACCGTGGGGAAAAATACAAAAGCAATAAAAGAATACATATCAGAACAATTAAAAAAGGATAAAGAAACAGATCAGTTAAGCCTGTTTGACCCACGGGACCCGTTTACGGGTAATAAGTAGCAATTGCATGGCTGGCAGGCCAATCCTAAACGCACTTGTGCGTCGCCAGTATTGAGTAGGGCTATGCCCGAAAATGAAATACCACCCGCTATGCGGGTGGATATTTATTGACTTTTCGTGAAAAATATGCTACCATAAAGCATAAACAAAAGGAGCCTGCTATGAAAAGAATTATTGCTTTAATACTCGTTCTCGTAATTTCTGTTTGTCTTTTCTCGGCATGCAATACCGAAAAAGAACCCGAGCCGCCGAAGGATCCCCAAGAACAGCAGGAAGTAAAGGATTTCGGCAAAATATTCTACGTCGCCGTTGACGGCAGCGACGAAAACGAAGGCACAAAAGAATCCCCTCTCGCCACTCTCGGAGGAGCAGTCGCGAAAGTCCGCGAATACAAAGCGGCAAACGGTCTTCCCGAAGGCGGCATAAAGGTCGAATTCGCGGCGGGGACATATAAAGTCACACAGCAGACCGACCTCACGGCGGAAGACAGCGGTGAATGCGGAAAGCCAATTGTTTACGCGGCGGCAGAAGGTGCCGAAGTAATATTCGACGGCGGATTATCTCTCAATCCCGCTGATTTCAAACCGGCAAACGACGAATTCAAAGCTCTGCTGCAAACTGAAGAGGCAAAAGCACACGTTCTTGAAATCGACCTCAGAGCTGCCGGAATATGGGACGAAGATGACGCTAAAAGCTTTTCCGACGATGCCGACCGACATGTATTTTACTTGAACGATAAAATGCAAACGGTCGCAAAATGGCCGAACGAAGGTTATTATACGTCTGAGCTTGTGGATATCGAAAACTGCGTTATCGGCAGTAACGGAGAAGAACTCGGCCTTATATTCATTCCGCAGGACCGTTATGATTTGTGGAAGACGTCTGAACATCTGAGATTTTTCGGATATCCTTATTATGATTGGGCATCTTCAACGGTAGAAGATATCGCCTTGTCACCTGAACAACCGGCACTCCTCTATCCCGTTAATCTCGGATACGGACTCCGCCCGGGCTGTTATTTCTTTATTTACAATGTCGCAGCGGAGCTTGACCGACCTGGCGAGTATTACTGGGACGTAGAAAACGGCAAACTGTATTACTGGCCGGTTGACGGTTTTGCAAACGCAAAGCTCAGTTTCAGCCAGTTCAAAGGGAAGTGCATCAATTCAAACGGAGCTTCATATGTGACGGTCGACGGCTTAACATTTGAAAACATCCGAAACATAGCGGTAAACGGAACCGAAACAAATTATTTCTCGGTCACAGATTCAACTTTCAGATGTCTGACGAATTACGCCGTTTTGCTGAACGGAAACAATAACCGTATCTCCGGCAATACGATGTATAATCTCGCTTCCGGCAGCGTATATGTTACAGGCGGAGATATTCCGTTACAGCGCCCGTCAAACACGGTAGTCACAAATAACCGCATTTATTCATACGCTCAGATATATACCACATATAAAGCCGCGGTTTCGACAAACGGATGCGGTTTTACCATCTCACATAACGAGATATACGATGCTCCACACGAGGCCATAGCTTTTAACAGCGGACTTACTCTTATCGAATATAACTACATTCACGATGTCTGCAGAGAAACATCGGATGCCGGCGCGGTATATACCGGCAGAAGATGGGACTGGGGCAGCAACGAAATAAGATATAACTATATTTGCAACGTTATCGACGTCGTAAGGGGCGGAGCGCCTAACGGCATATATCTCGACGATGCCATGGCACTGCAGTATGTTCACGGAAACATTCTGGTAAATATCGGCGGCGTGGGTATTACCGGCGGAGGAAACAAACTGCAGAAAATAGAAAATAACGTATTATGCAACGTTCAGACCGTTCCCATTTACAATAACGATAACGGAATTAACTGGAGCCATGAGCATACGATGCTCAGCGGCGATATTTGGGCTAATATTCGCGAGTTTTATCTAACCGATATCTGGAGGTATGCATATCCGGGCTTGCTCGTTACCGTGGAAACCAATGAACCCCGAAATTGGGATGAATGGCCGGACATGGATGAATCGGGTGTTCCCGTATACAACGCGTATAACGGCAACGTTATTTTCGGATGCGGAAACGATATAGACTCATGGAAGCACCATGAATATGCAAACGGCGTTCAGATGGGAGTAAATGAAAGAATGAATGCCACCGTTATGAACAATACCGAATATACCGAAAAAGATGTCCCTGACGTATTCGTCGATCCCGATAACGGAAATTTCTTTCTCAAAGAAGATTCGAGAGTTTACCGTGATATAATCGGATTCGAAAAATGGGACTACTCACTTATAGGCCCGCAGAAATAAAAAATCAAACACCATGAGCCGCAGGAAAACCTGCGGCTCATATTTGTTGACTTTTTGTAAAAAAAATGATATCATAAAATATAAACAAAAGGGAGACTGTCATGAAAAGAGTTATCGCTTTTTTTCTCGTTCTCGTAATTACTGTTTGTCTTTTCTCGGCATGCAACACCGAAAAAGACCCCGAGCTTCAGGACGACCCCGTCGTAAAGGATTTCGGCAAAATATTCTACGTTGCCGTTGACGGAAACGACGCAAACGAAGGCACGAAAGAATCCCCTCTCGCCACTCTCGGCGGAGCGGTCGCCAAAGTGCGCGAATACAAAGCGGCGAACGGACTTCCCGAAGGCGGAATAAAGGTCGAATTCGCGGCGGGAATATATAAAGTCACACAGCAGACCGACCTCACGGCGGAAGACAGCGGCGAAGCAGGTAAAGAGATTGTTTATGCGGCGGCGGACGGCGCAGAAGTAATATTCGACGGCGGCGTAAGCCTCAACGCTTCCGATTTCAAGCCCGCGAACGATGATTTCAAAGCTCTTCTGCAAACAGACGAAGCGAAAGCAAACGTCCTCGAAATCGACCTGATTTCAGCCGGCGCAGGCGATCTTGATGAATTCAAGGTCCCGAGTATGGATATGTATGGATCCGGTTATGCCGGAACTCCGTGGAAAAATATTCTGTATGTAAACAACGAAACGCAGACCGTTGCGAGATGGCCCAACAGTCAGTATCATTCTGCCGTAATCACGTCGGAATGGGACGGAACACGGACATTATTGTCTGTTCCTGAGGAAAAGGCACTCCTATGGTCAGAATATGGCAATATCCATTCCTACGGTTTCGGGGGATTCTGTTGGGCGCCTTCTTACACTGATGAAGTGTATGTTGATGTCGAAAACTCATCGGTAGGTATTGCGGCGCAATATACCTATAAAGAAAATGAAAAGAATAAATTTTTCTATCTTTGGAATATGCCCTGCGAACTCGACGAGCCGGGAGAATACTATATCGATTCCGAAACCGATAAATTATACTATTGGCCGAAGGATAATATCGCAAATTCTAAAATAACCCTCGGAAATATGTCCGAATG
Source organism: Eubacteriales bacterium (assembly GCA_045629205.1). Lineage (GTDB taxonomy): Bacteria > Bacillota > Clostridia > Oscillospirales > UBA644 > JAZQLP01. The sequence continues at coordinate 3,604 of JAZQQT010000061.1, read as the reverse complement.
GATTATCACGTTAACAGATTGCTCATATATCTCTCTTGAAGGATTAACGTTTGAAAATCTCAGTTTCGGATGCATTCGGGGGACCGGATCGGATATTTCGGTCAGCGGCTGCGTTTTCAGGTGTATATATAACTACGCACTGTCATTGAGCGGAAACCGTTACACTATTGAGAATAACGAATTTTCTCATATGGGTTACGGCATACTTGGACTCAGCGGAGGAAATTCAAAAACAAAAGAAAATGCCGATTCTGCAGTGGTTAACAATGTTTTTCATGACTACGGAGAAGTTTACGGTTCTCCCGTAACTGCCGTAGACGTTAGGGGATGCGGATTTTACGTTGCCTATAACGAAGTATATAATTGTCCGAGCGGCGCGTTTACGATACAGGCTGCAAACACGATTCTGGAATACAATGAAATGTATAATGTCTGCACTGATGTTCCCGATTCCGGTGTTGTTTACAGCGGATGCAGCTTCGACACGGGTTCAACAGTCTACCGATATAATTATATTCACGATATAGTCGGCACACACGGAATAACAGGCGGAAATGGGTTATATATCGACGATACCGAATGTTTCAAATCGGTATATTCCAATATTATTGTCAATGTCGATGGTAATGGGATTGCTTTGAGCGGAGGCAAAAGACTCACGGCATATAATAATATTCTTGTCAACACCGGAGGTATAAGCCTGGACTGCCGCGGAGCGACATGGTATCCTACATATACAAGTTATCCGGACGGTCAGATGTGGAGGAGTATTCCGAAATCGTATTTGTCTGATCCGATATGGAAATATGCTCAGCCCGAGCTTTTCTGCATACTTGAAATGCGGACAACTGAAGAGCTTACTGCACTGAAAGGTATCGACGGCGATATAATGGATTCTCCCGCGCCGCCGTCATATATTGATATTTATAATAATATCGGTTATCAGTGTGTCTCGGCTGCTGCCGAAAGAAAATCATATATTTTTAACAGAAATAAATATGTGGTGTTAAACGGCATCGAAGGTGACAGATCCCCGTCTTCGCCGAAAATATGCGGCTCGGCTTATATGTTCGGCAGTCTGCACGATAATCTTTCGTATGAGGATTTATCTGCATCGGACGTCTTCGTCGATCCCGAAAACGGCAATTTCTTCCTCAAAGAGGATTCGAGAGTTTACAGAGATATACTCAACTTTGAAAAGTGGGACTACAGTCTTATAGGCCCGCAGAAATAAAAATCAAACACCATGAGCCGCAGGAAAACCTGCGGCTCATATTTGTTGACTTTTCGTGAAAAATATGCTACCATAAAGCATAAACAAAAGGAGCCTGCTATGAAAAGATTTATTGCTTTAATACTCGTTCTCGTAATGACGGTTTGTCTGTTTTCGGCGTGCAATACCGAAAAAGAACCCGACCCGCAACCCGAAGTAAAATACGGTAAAACATTCTACGTTGCCGTTGACGGAAACGACTCAAACGAAGGAACGAAAGAATCGCCTCTCGCCACCATCGGCGGAGCAGTCGCCAAAGTGCGCGAATACAAACAAACGAACGGTCTTCCCGAAGGCGGAATAAAGGTCGAATTCGCGGCGGGGACATATAAAGTCACACAGCAGACCGATCTCACCGAAGAAGACAGTGGCGAAGACGGAAAGCCGATCGTTTACGCTGCGGCGGACGGTGCAGAAGTAATATTCGACGGCGGCGTAAGCCTCAATCCTTCCGATTTCAAACCGGCAAACGATGAATTCAAAGCAAGACTTTATTCCGAAGAAGCGAAAAATAACGTTCTCGAAATTGATTTGCTTTCTGCGGGAATATGGGATTTTGATGACACGTTCGATCCCGAGCACAGTTGGAGAGAAGACGGTTACAGACAGAGCTTTTACGTTAACAATGAAATGCAGACCGTAGCAAGATGGCCAAATACCGGTTACGCAGATTCGGAAATACTTGCGCCGTTTGACGGAAGCAAACTTATTCTTGCCGTTCCGTCCGACAGATCCGATTTATGGGACAAAGAAACAAACGTCAGATTCTACGGCTTTCCCGAATATGACTGGAGTTCCACTTTCGTTACGGGACTTTCTCCGGCTCCCGGAACAGGCGGAATAGCTCTCCCGCTTTCGTTTGCGGACAACCGTCCGTTTTATCTTTTCAACATAGCGACCGAGCTCGACACTCCCGGCGAGTATTACTGGGACGTTGAGGCAAAAAAACTTTATTATTGGCCGAGGGAGGATTTTTTATCTTCTAAAGCTGTCTTCACTCAATTCGACGATTCTGTATTCTGTCTCAACGGCGTTTCTTATATTTCATTCATCGGACTTACCTTTGAAAATCTGCGTTACGATGCGATAAACGGCAAAGACGTAAAAGGAATAACCGTTGATGGTAATGTTTTCCGCGATATCATGTCAAATCCGGTATCTCTCAGCGGATATGACAACCTTATCCGTGATAATCATCTTTATAACCTTGCCGGCGGAGGCATATACGTCAGCGGCGGAGATATCGAAGAGCAGCGTCCGTCAAACACGATCGTAACAAACAATCTCATTCATTCCTATTCCCAGCTTTACACAGTTTACAACGCCGCAGTATCGACATACGGCTGCGGATTTACGGTATCGCATAACGAAATTTACGATGCTCCGCACGAAGCCATAGCTTTTAACAGCGGGCTTACTCTTATCGAATACAACTATATTCACGACGTATGCGACGAAACTTCCGATGCCGGAGCCGTCTACACCGGCAGAAGATGGGACTGGGGCGGAAACGAAATAAGATACAACTATATCTGCGACGTTATCGACAAAACACACGGCGGTTATCCGAACGGAATATATCTCGACGACTCGATGGCCTTGCAGTATGTTCACGGAAACATTCTCGTAAATATCGGCGGCGTCGGCATTACAGGCGGCGGAAACAAATTGCAGGTAATAGAAAACAACGTGATTTGCATGGCTCACCGTGTCGCTCTTTACGATAACGATAACGGAATCAACTGGTCCGAAGAGTCCTGTCTTTATCGGGGCGGAATATGGGAAAACATCAAGCCGTTTTACACTTCCGATTTGTGGAAATACGCATATCCGGGACTGCTCACAGCTATAGAAAACTCCGAGTTCCATAATTATGAAACGGGACCCTTCATGGACGTTTCGGGAGTCCCCGTTTATAACAGATACCACGGCAACGTCATTTACGACTGCGCCGTCACAATATGGACGTGGCGTCATCAGATGGACGATATCGGCGGTGTTCAGATGGGACCCAACGAAAGAGCAAACAGCGTTGTAACCGACAATATGAAATACACGGCGGAATACAAGAACGACTTGTTTGTCGATCCCGAAAACGGCAATTACTTACTTAAAGACGATTCGAGAGTTTACAGAGACATTATCGGATTCGAAAAGTGGGATTACAGTCTTATAGGAATTCAGAATTAAGAGAAAAAAAGGTCAGAAATCACGGCAGAGAATAATCTCTGCCGTTTTTATTACGCCTTTAGGCAGGCTTGCGCATGTGCAAGCCAATCAACCACCCGCTATGCGGGTGCGCATCGGTGGTTACACCAAAAAAAATCTCCC